>JBBSTP010000219.1:0-3748 GCA_038235795.1 Lysobacterales bacterium
GGGCGCTCCTACAATGGAACAGATGACCAACTTTGCCGCTGCCCTGCTGTATGCGCTGGCCTGGAGCCTGGCCCGGCTGCCGTGGCCGTGTCTGTGCAGGTTGGCGAACGCGATCGCCGACTGGTGGATCCGGGTTGATGCCCGGGAAGCCCGGGTCGCCCGGCGCAACCTGGAACTGGCAATGCCGCAACTGGACGACGCTACGCGCGTCGCGCTGCATCGCGGGATCCTGCGCACCACCGCGCGGCAGGCGCTGGAGACGCTGCGTCTGTGGACGCGGCCGTCGACGCGCAATCTGGCCGACATCGTCGAATTCCATGGCATCGAGCTGTTCGATGTCGCGCTGAAGGACGCACGTGGGCTGATCGTGGCCGCGCCGCACATGGGCAACTGGGAGCTGTTGAACCAGTGGCTGGCGATGAAAACCCCGCTGGCGATCCTGTATCGGCCGCCTGAATCCCCTGTGGGCGAAGCGTTCCTGCGCCGCGTGCGGGCTAATGCCGGGGGCCAGGTCGAGCAGATCCGGGCTGAAGCCGCGGGCGTGCGCACGTTGCTCAGGCGCCTGCAGAAGGGCGGTGTGGTCGGAATCCTGCCGGACCAGCAGCCCAAGGCCGGCGATGGCGAATTCGCCCCGTTCTTCGGCGTGCAGGCGCTGACCATGACCCTGCTGGGCCGGCTCGCCGCACGCAGCGGCGCGCAGGTACTGATCGCCTGGTGCGAGCGGCTGCCGGACACGTCACCACCGCAGTTCGCCCTGCATGTGCAGGAGGCGCCCGCAGCGATCGCCGAGGCCGATTCCGTGCAGGCGGTCACGGCACTCAATGCCGCGGTCGAAGTCATCGCCCGCCGCGACCTGGTGCAGTACCAGTGGACCTACAAGCGCTATACCCTGCGCCCGCCCGCAAGCGGCGAGGTCAACCCCTATACCGGACTGCCATGACCACGACACCCTGCGACCCCGGCCTGCAACCCATCACCCAGCGCATCGTGACCGATCGCATCGACGTGCCGGCGGACTGGCACCCGCCACCGCCGCGCGCCGTGCGCCTGCATGCGGGCGCCATTGCACTGCTGTTCGGGTTGATCGCGCTTGGCGCGATGATCGTGCCGATGCTGGCCATCGACCGCCTGGGCCTTGCCGGCAAGCTGGCGCTGGGCTTGGGCGGGTTGATCGTCGCGGTCGCGCTTGGCACCTACATCGGCGCGCGCCTGCGCCATCAGCGCTGGAAGCTGGATGCGGAAGGCCTGTGGCTGCGACAGGGCCGGCTGTGGTTCCGCGAGACCCGGGTGCCGGCCAGCCGCGTGCAGCATGTCGACATCAAGCATGGTCCGCTGGAACGCCGCTTCAAGTTGGCAACCCTGGTCGTGCACACGGCAGCGGCGCAACTGAGCGGGATCACCGTGCGCGGCCTCGACGAAGCCGACGCACAACGGTTGCGTGATGCATTGGCGAAACAACTGGATGAAGCCGGCGATGCGTTGTAACAGCCTGCCCGTCGACAGGTGCCTGCGATGAATTCGATCCCCGATGCCTTGCCGCAGGATGGCGCCGAACATCGCCTGCATCCGTTGTCGTGGCTGTTCGTGCTGGTCGCTCAACTCAAGCAGTTCATTTTTCCGCTGGTCGCGTTGCTGTTCTTCGGCCGCGGCGACCGCTATCTACTCTGGTCGTTGATCGCGGTCGCGGTGCTGGTGATGACCTCGCTGGCCGAATACCTGACCTATCGCTATCGCCTGGATGGCGACGGGCTGACCGTGCGCAGCGGCTGGCTGCATCGCAGCGTGCGTGAGATCCCGTTCACCCGCATCCACAACGTCAACCTGCACCAGTCGCTGCTGCACCGGCTGGTGGGCGTGGCCGAGGTGCGCCTGGAAGCGGCAGGCGGCAGCAAGCCGGAAGCGCAGATGCGGGTATTGCGGATGGACCAGGCGTTGGCGCTTGAGGCGCTGGTGCGGCAGGGCGGGCACGTCGCGGCGCCCGGCTTGGCCGAGGTGGAGACGCCACCGCTGCTGATGCTGGATACCGGCGAGTTGGTCCGTCTGGGGCTGATCAGCAATCGCGGCCTGGTGCTGGTGGCCGCGGCCGTCGGCGCGCTGGCGCAGACCGGCGACGATCTCTTTGGCGCACTGATCGAGCGCTGGGGCAGACTCGTGTTCGACAGGACGTCGGACTGGGTCGGCCACCACGTGCACGACAGCCTGCTGGTGATGGGGCTGGCCGTCGCCAGCATGCTGATCATCGCCCTGCTGCTGGTGCGCCTGCTGTCGGTGCTGCTGGCGATCGTCCAGTACCACGGCTTCATTCTGCGCGAGGACGACGCGCGGATCCGGGTCGAGCGCGGCCTGCTCGCGCGCTCGCGCTCCAGCGCCAAGCGCCGGCGGATCCAGGCCTGGTCGCTGCGCGAAGGCCTGCTGCACCGCTGGTTCAAGCGCCGCAGCCTGCGCGTTGATACCGCGGTCAGCCGGCATGGCCAGCAGCAACAGCACGCACTAAAGGAACTCGCGCC
The DNA here is from genome assembly GCA_038235795.1 of Lysobacterales bacterium. GTDB lineage: Bacteria > Pseudomonadota > Gammaproteobacteria > Xanthomonadales > Xanthomonadaceae > Thermomonas. Next base: position 2,508 of record JBBSTP010000219.1, read on the forward strand.
AATCGCCACGCCGCAACGCTGCGAGGAGTTGATCCAGCACTTCCTGCCCGATGCCGGCTGGGGCGAACTGGTCTGGCAGCCACTGCACCCGCGTGCCTGGACGCGCATCGCGCTGCCGAGCTTGCTGCTGTTGTCGATCGCTGTCGGCCTGCTGTGCTGGCGGTTCGGCCCACTGGCGTTGTGGCTGGCGTTGCTGGTTCCAGTATTGCTGTGGCGCGTGCACCGCATCGCCAGCTGCTGTGGCCACGCCTGCAACGACCGGCTGGTTGCGTGGCGCCGCGGCTGGCTGGACAAGCGTTGGAACTTCGCCGAGATCGGAAAGATCCAGGCCTTGCGACTGTCGCAATCGCCACTTGACCGGCGGATGGGCATGGCCAGCCTGCTGCTGGACACCGCGGGCACGTCGCCGCTTGGCCCGCCATTGCACCTACGCCATTTGCCCCTCGCGCAGGCGCAGGCCTTGTCAGCGCGGCTGGGTGCGCAACTCGCCTTCACCCGGCTGCAGCGGTAGCTGCTGCGCCGGCAGCGCGCGCCATTGTCCTGCGCGCCAGACCTGGATCCAGCGCGTGCGAAAGCGCTGCTGGGTGACCGGCTGCGGGCCGGGCGCGTTCCAGGCATCCAGCGTGTTGACCACCAGCAGGTGCGCTGGATGTTGCGCGGCCCAGCTGCGAGCGTCCGCTTCGTTGAGTACCAGCAGCGGATCGTGCACGCGACCGGCGAAGTGGAACTGCAACTGGTATTCGCCAAGGAATGCGACCTGGGCGCCGCCGCGTTGTGCATCGCCGATGACCTTCGCGGTCGGGGTGAAATCGAACTGGGTCTTCAGCAACGGCGTCACCGCCGCATGCAGGGTCGCCATCGCCAGCAACAGGCCGAACGCATGCGCCGGGAGCGAGCGCCAGCGCAACAGTGCCGCGCCCAGCAAGACCAGCACCGCACCGGCAATCGGCACGCTGGTCAACAGCACATCCGGGAACGGTTGGCCGATGCGGCCGACAAACAGAGGGGCGCTCAGCATCGTGATGCCGGCCAACAGCAACAGCACCGGCGCGGCGATGCCCAGCCGTGGTCGACTGTTCGCCGCGACCGCCAACAACAGCGCGAGCGCGGCGAAATCCGGGAGCAGGTAGTACGGCTGCTTGCCGCTGATCAGGCTGAAAACCAGCACCATCCCGAGCAGCCAGCACCATGCAAAGCGGTTGCCCGCATCGCGCCACAACGTCGGCACCTGAGCCCACCAC
>JBBSTP010000220.1:0-3747 GCA_038235795.1 Lysobacterales bacterium
CATGCAGTCCGAGTTCCAATCCTCGCGCGAATTCCGCCAGGAGGATGAGCTGCAGATGCAGGCAGCGCGCCTCAACCAGAGCCATGCCAGCGGTGGCGATGCACAGAAAAACGCCCTGCAGGACAACGACCGTGCGATTCGGGCCCACTCCCGCATGCGCCTGCAAAAGGTGCGCCGCGCACTGGAGAAAATCGAGGACGGCAGTTACGGGCTATCCGACCAAAGCGGTGAACCCATCCCGCGCGACCGGTTGGAAGCATTGCCTGCTTCGCTGTTCACGGTGCAGGAAGAGGAAGCACGTGAACGCGCGGAGGAGCGTTACGACTAGTCACGCTGGCGTCACGGCCCGCCCCGGCAGGCGTACCACGATGCGAGCAAAGGCAGGGGTCCTCCGCTGAGGGCGGGCGCGTGCCGAGGCCGGGATAGACTGGACGCGCCGACGCGTCTCCCGCAACCACAGGTGCACGATGGATCCACTGCTTGCAACCGTTGAACATGAAACCGGCCCGCAACCACAATGGAGCGTGCTGTGGCTGCACGGCCTGGGCGCCGATGGCAACGACTTCTCGCCGATCGTGCCGGAACTCGTACGCCGCGACTGGCCGCCGCTGCGCTTCGTCTTTCCGCATGCGCCGGTACGCGCGGTGACCATCAATGGCGGCGCTCGGATGCGTGCCTGGTATGACATCCGCGACTTCAACCTCAGCAGCCGCGCCGACCTTGTAGGGGTGGCCGAATCAGTCGCGCAGGTCGAGGCATTGATCACGCGCGAGGGCGAGCGAGGCGTGCCTGCGAACCGCGTGTTACTGGTGGGCTTCTCGCAAGGCGGCGCGATCACCCTGGCTGCCGGCATCGCCCGCAAGACACCGCTGGCCGGCCTGGTCGGACTGTCGACCTACCTGCCGATGCCGCCCGCGCAGGCGGCCGCTGCATTGCAACCCGGCGCGCCTTCGCAAGCGCTGTTCATGGCCCATGGCCAGTCCGATCCGGTGGTGCCGTACGCCGGCGGCGAGCTCAGCGCCCGCGCGATGCGCGAGCTGGGCTTCGACGTGCAATGGCGGCACTACCCGATGCAGCACGCGGTGTGCGCGGAAGAAATCCGCGATCTTGGCGACTGGATGACGGCGCGGTTCGCTACGGGCTGAGATGGCGACCGGGTCCGCGCAAGTGCCGTGGTTGCCGGACCTGTGCCGGCTGACCCGGCTTGCGACGATGCTGGGCGTGGCGGAGCTCGTCGTGTTGCTGATCGCGCTGGCGCCGGATGGTGGCGCGGCGTGGACACCGAGCCGTTTCATTTCCGCGAGCGGCTTTGCGCTCTGGCTGGCGCTGACCGTGGCGGTGCTGCTGTGCGTGGCGCGCAGGCGCTTGTCACGCCTGCCGCGACTGCTGGGCGGATTGCTGGCGCTGCTGCTGGCTGCGCTGGTGGCCGCGTTGGGCGCGGCGATGGTGCACCTGATCGACAACAATCTTGCCACCGGCATGGTGCCGGCCAACGTGTCGGTGGGACGTTTCGCGATTGGCAGCGCGGCGATGACCGTGGTGGTGGTGGCATCGGTGCTGCCCTATCTGTATGCGATCGATGCCTGGCGCGCGCAGGTCGCGGCCAGTGCACGCGCCCAGGTCGACGCGCTGCAGGCGCGGATCCGACCGCACTTCCTGTTCAACAGCATGAACACCATTGCCAGCCTGATCCGCCGGGATCCGGTGGTGGCCGAGCGCGCGGTGCTCGACCTGTCCGACCTGTTCCGCGCGGCGCTGGGTGCCGGCGAGGGCGATTCGACCCTGGCCGAGGAAGTGGCCTTGGCCGAGCGTTACCTGGCGATCGAACAACTCCGGCTTGGCGATCGCCTGCAGGTCGCCTGGCAACGCGCCGAGCCGCTACCGTGGTCGCAGCGGTTGCCGCGGCTGGTGTTGCAGCCGTTGCTGGAAAACGCGGTGTTGCATGGGATTTCGCGGTTGCCGGCAGGCGGCATCATCGAGATCAGCCTGCGCCGGGACGGCGATGAACTCGACGTGCAGGTGCGCAATCCGGCGCCACCGCCGCGTGAGCAGGATGCGCAGGGTGGGGGCGCGCATCACGCCCAGCACAGCATTGGCCAGCGGCTGGCGTATGCCTACGGCAACCGTGCGCGGATGACCGGGCAGTGGGACGCGGGCTACTATCAGGCCGGATTCCGGGTGCCGTTGGGTGGGGGAACCGCGACATGAGCACAGCACCGCTGCGGGTGGTGATTGCCGATGACGAGCCGTTGGCGCGCGAGCGACTGCGTGCGCTGCTGGCCAGCGAGCCCGGCGTGGAGGTCGTGGCCGAGGCGGGCGATGGCCATGCCGCACTGCATGCCTGCGCCGAACATCACCCGGACATGGTGTTGCTGGATATCTCGATGCCGGGCATCGACGGCCTGGAAACCGCGCGTCACCTGGCCGCGTTCGAGCCGCGGCCGGCGGTGGTGTTCTGCACCGCGTTTGATGCGCATGCGCTGTCGGCGTTCGATGCGCAGGCAATCGATTACCTGGTCAAGCCGGTACGCCAGGAACGCTTGGCGGCGGCGCTGGAGCGCGTGCGCACGTTCGCTGCCGGGCTGGCCCAGCATGCGGTCGAAGACGGCGGCAACGGCCCGCTGCGCACGCACCTGTGCGCGCGCCTGCGCGGCAGCCTGCGGCTGATTCCGATCGAGGACATCCACTACCTGCAGGCCGAGGAAAAATACGTGGTGGTGCACCACGCGCGCGGCGAGGACCTGATCGAGGAATCGCTGAAAGCGCTGGAGTCCGAATTCGGCGAGCGTTTCGTGCGCATCCACCGCAACTGCCTGGTGGCCCGTCACGAGATCATCGAGCTCAGGCGCATCGGCGAAGGGCATACCCAGGCCGTCCTGCGCCACGGCGAGCATCCGCTGGAAGTGAGCCGGCGCTGCGTGGCACAGCTCCGTGATACGTTGCGGCATCTTTGATTCGCTCCCTCACTTTCGCCGCAGGCGAAGGGGAGGGCTGGGGAGGGGTGATTCGGGCCAACAGCAACCCCTCCCAACCTCCCCCTGCGCTTCGCGCAAGGGGAGGAGTAAGCGGAACGGCGGCTGCGATTCGCGCAAGGGGAGGAGACAAGCGGCGATAATGCCGCCATGACCACGCTGCGCATCGCCACCCGCAAGAGCCCGCTCGCCCTGTGGCAGAGCGAACATGTCGCCCAATGCCTGCGCGCCGCGCATCCCGGGCTCGACGTGGTGCTGGTGCCGATGAGCACGCGCGGTGATGAAGTGCTGGACCGATCGCTGGCAGCGATCGGCGGCACAGGCCTGTTCCTCAAGGAGCTGGAGTTGGCGATGCAGCGAGGCGACGCCGACTGCGCGGTGCACTCGCTCAAGGACGTGCCGATGGAGCTGGAGCTGGGCTTTTCACTCCCGGCGATTCTGGCCCGCGCCGACCACGCCGATGCTTTCGTCAGCAATCGCTTTGACGGCATCAACGACTTGCCGCACGGTGCTCGCGTTGGCACCTCGTCCCTGCGCCGGCAATCTCAACTGCGTGCGCGGCGCCCCGACCTGCAACTGCTGGACCTGCGTGGCAATGTCAACACGCGCCTGGCCAAACTCGACGCCGGCGATTACGACGCGATCGTGCTGGCCTGCGCTGGCCTGCAGCGGTTGGGATTCGATGCGCGCATTCGCGCGCGGCTGGATGCACCATCGTGGTTGCCGGCACCTGCACAGGGCGCGATCACGATCGAATGTCGCGACGACGATGCAG
>JBBSTP010000221.1:0-3710 GCA_038235795.1 Lysobacterales bacterium
GATGCGACCTGCCCGCTGGTGACCAAGGTTCACCTGGAAGTTGCGCGCCAGTGCCGCAACGGCCGCGACATGGTCCTGATCGGCCACGCCGGGCATCCCGAGGTCGAAGGCACGATGGGGCAGTGGAATCGTGAAGGTGGCCATGGGCGCATTCACCTGGTCGAGGACTTCGGCGGCGTGGCGACACTGGCGATCGGGCAGTCCGACAACGTCGCCTACACGACCCAGACCACGCTGTCGGTGGACGACACCCGCGACATCATCGCCGCGCTCAAGGCGAAATACCCGGCGATGCAGGGTCCAAAGAACGACGACATCTGCTACGCGACCCAGAACCGCCAGGACGCGGTGCGTGAACTGACCACCCATTGCGACCTGGTGCTGGTGGTGGGTTCGCCGAACAGCTCCAATTCCAATCGCCTGCGTGAGCTCGCCGAGCGCGAAGGCGTGCAGGCGCACCTGATCGACGGCGCCGACGAGATCGACCCGGCGTGGGTCATGGGCCGCCGTTGCATCGGCGTCACCGCAGGCGCTTCGGCGCCGGACGTGCTGGTGCAGGGTGTTCTGGCGCGCCTGAACGAACTTGGCGCCGGAAATGCGCGAGAGCTTCATGGGGAGCCGGAGGACATGGTCTTCGCGCTGCCCAAGGAACTGCGCCTGCGGCTGGTGGACTGAGCCGGCAACCGCTAGAATTGCTGGCCGTGCCGGAATAGCTCAGTTGGTAGAGCGGCGCATTCGTAATGCGTAGGTCGTAGGTTCGATTCCTATTTCCGGCACCAATGATCGATCAACAGCCCAGAGTGCAAGCCATGGAAGAGATTTCGCTGGAGGATCTGGCCCTGCTGGATGTGCTCAGCCGTATCGACCAGGGCGTCGAGTTGGTGCATGGCGACACCGCCATCAGGCATCGCATGGCGGAAAGCGGACTGATTGACGACGATGCCGACGGGTTGCGGCTCACCGCCGCGGGAATCGAGATGTGCAAGTCGCTGCAGCATCGGGTGGCCGCCGACGCGCAAGTCGAGAAGATCATGCAGAAGCGCTCGGGCTCTGAAGCGGAGACGAATGATGCGCAACAGGCGACTGCGAAAGGCTGACCAGCAAGCAGCAGCAACGCCGTTACGTGCGCTTGGACGGATAGCAACCGCTGCCTATCGACCAGTGCGGAGATCACCAATCTCGCAAACGCTGGCGTAGCTGCCCGGCATCATTCGCCAATGGCTCTTCGTGACTGTCGCGTGCCAGCATCGCCGCGAGCGCCGCGGGCAATGGAACCTCGCTGCCGATCAATGGCTCCACGACCTCCTGGAACTTGGCCGGATGCGCGGTCGCGACCACGCACCAGTCGCCGTGCAGGCCACGTTCGCGCATCCAGCCCAGCACCTGCACTGCGCAGGCCGTGTGCGGGCAGATGACTTCCCCGCATCGGAGGTGCGTATCAACGATTGTCTTGCGGATGGCGGCGTCGTCGACCGTCCCGGCGCGTAGTGCCCGACGCAGGCTGTCGGCATCCGGATAAAGCCACTGCAGGCGTTCGAAGTTGCTGGGAGCGCCCACGTCCATGGCATTGGCGAGGGTGGCGGTGGATGCGCCCGGCCGGTAATCCTCGCCGGCGAAGAAGCGTGCGAGGCCGTCATTTGCGTTGTTGGCCAACACCAGGGCGCCGATAGGAAGGCCACAGCGCCGGGCCATCAGGCAGGCCAGGGCATTGCCAAGATTGCCGGTCGGGATTACCACGTTGAGTGGGCGACCCCTGGCGCGCCAGTGGGTGAGCGATGCATGCGCGAAGTACGCCATCTGCGGCAGCAGGCGACCGATGCTGATGCTGTTGGCCGACCCCAGCGACACCTCGTCGCGAAAACCTGCATCGCCCAGCAGGTCCTTCGCCAGCTGCTGGCAATCGTCGAAACTGCCATCGACCCGGAACACGCATACGTTGTCACCGAAGCAGCCCAACTGGTGCGCTTGGCGTGGTGATACGCGACCATCCGGATACAGGATGGCGACGCGCACGCCAGGCTTGCGATGGAAGGCCGCGGCGACCGCGGCGCCCGTATCGCCCGAGGTCGCCACCACTATTGTCAGCGGCTTGTCGTCCTGCGGCAGCGCGGCCAGGCAACCGGCGAGGAAGTCCGCGCCGTAGTCCTTGAACGCGGCAGTCGGACCGTGGAACAACTCCAGGATGTAATCGCTTGCTTCGCCGAATTCCCGCAGCAGCGGTTCGACCCCGAACGCGTTGCGGCAAATGTCTGGAAGTCGCGTCTCCAGCACATCGCCGGCGAAAAATGGCTGCAGCAGTCGGTACGCGACCTGCGCCAGTGTGGTGTCTGCCGCGAAATCCTCCGGCATGAAGCGCGGCATCACGTCGGGCATGTACAAGCCGCCCTCCGGCGCCAGGCCCGCGGCGATCGCCGCACTGACGGGAACCGCGGTGGTGCCGTCGCGCGTACTGCGCATGCTCAGGCGATTACGCTCGCGGCGGGGCCGTCGATCACGGTGACATGGATGTCGCTGTCCAACCCATTCGCAAGGAATGCGGCGGCCATTGACGTACCGGCGCGTTCCGCCGTGTCCCGGTCCTCGCACCAGGCGAACACGCTGGGGCCGGCACCGGAGATGCTGGCACCCATCGCGCCGGCCTCGAGCGCGGCCTGCTTGACCGCGGCGAAACCGGGGATCAGCGGTGCGCGGCGCGGTTCCACCAGGGTGTCGCGCAGGCCGGAGCGCACCATTGTTGCGTCGCCACGCTCGCAGCCCAGCAACACCTGTGCCAGTGACGCGCTCTGCAACACGAAATCGGCCAGCGCGTAGCCACCGGCGAGTACAGCGCGTGCCTGCCGCGTTTCCAGCGCGGCGTGAGGATGCACGACCACGCAATGCCAGCGTGCCGGCACATCGATGCGGATCAGCCGCTCGGCAGTCGCCAGCACCAGTCCGCCCAACAACATCGGCCCGACGTTGTCACCATGCCGGCCGCCGCTGGCCACCGCTTCGCCGGCCAGCGCGTGTGGATAAAGTGCATGCACATCGAGCGGTACATCCAGCAATGCATTGGCCGCGACCAGCGCCGCTACGCAGGACGCCGCCGATCCGCCAAGACCCGACCCCAGCGGGATGCCCTTGTCGAGTTCGACCTCGAATCCGAACGGCAGATCCAGCGCGGCACGCAATGAGATCAGCGCCGCGCCTGCGGTGTTGCGCTCCGTGTCCCGCGGTAACTCGGTGACCACGCCGCGAATCGCCTTGATGCGAACTGTGGGTTCATCGATGCGGCGCACGATGGCGCTGTCGCCGATGCCGGCGATGCTGTGCCCGATGATGTCGAAGCCAACCCCGATATTGCCGACCGAGCCCGGCGAAAACGCCGTGGCCATCATCACCTGCAGCGGGCGCATCGTTAGCCACCCCGGCGCGATGTCAACCGCGTTGCCATCGAGCGCGCGACCACGGTGCGACCCGATACGGCCACCTGCATGCCACAAAGACGAACACGGAGGGTTTGCAAGATGTTGTCGATCACGCGCGTGTCGGGTCAGGCGCCTGGTCCGTTGCGCCGTCCGTACGCGACACCACCAAGGCGGTGGCCGTCATGTCGGCGCTGACGTTGCCCACCGTGGCCAGCACATCCGGGATCGCGTCAACTGCCATCAGCAGCACCAGCGGCGCCACCGGCAGGCCCATCGCCTGCGTCACCGGCAGATTGGTGGCGA
>JBBSTP010000222.1:0-3709 GCA_038235795.1 Lysobacterales bacterium
ACGCGGTCATCCCGCGCATCGGCGCCTCGGTGACCTTCTTCGGCACCGCGGTGGTGCGCATCATCCAGGCATTCGGCGGCGTGAACACGAATATCCTGGTGCAGGAATTCGTCAAGGAAGCCAATGCCGAAGACATCCGCTGCCTGGTGATTGGCGACAAGGTGGTGGCATCGATGATGCGCCGTGGCAAGGAAGGCGACTTCCGTTCCAACCTGCATCGCGGGGGCTCCGCGTTTCCCATCAAGATCACCCCGCAGGAGCGCGCCACCGCGATTGGTTCGGCCAAGGCACTGGGCCTGAACGTGTGCGGCGTGGACATGCTGCGCTCCAACCACGGGCCGGTGGTGATGGAGGTCAATTCATCGCCAGGCCTTGAGGGCATCGAGAAGGCGACCAACGTGCCGGTGGCGGAGATGATCATCGAGTTCATCGAAAAGCATGCCAAGGTCGGCAAGACACGCACCCGCGGGAAGGGCTGACGCGTTGGCCCGCGCGGCGTTCGACATCGGCGACATCTCGGTCGCGCCAGGGGAGCGGCGCAACGTCAGCCTGCCGCTGAGCGTGATGTCCAACCGCACGCCGATCACCCTGCCGATCCATGTCGCGCACGGCAAGCGCGAAGGACCCACGGTGTTCGTCAGCGCCGCGATCCATGGCGACGAAGTGGTGGGCGTGGAAATCGTGCGCAGGCTGCTGTCGGGCAAGGTGCTCAACGACATCGCCGGCACCGCGCTGATGGTGCCGATCGTCAACGCCTTCGGATTCATCGGGCACAGCCGTTACCTGCCCGACCGTCGCGACCTCAACCGCTCGTTCCCGGGCAACTCCAGCGGCTCGCTGGCGGCGCAGCTGGCGCATTTGTTCATGAGCCAGGTGGTGGAGCGCTCCGACGTCGGCATCGACCTGCATACCGCGGCGATCAACCGCTCCAACCTGCCACAGATCCGGGTCGACACCACCGACGAGCGCGCGCTGCAGATGGCGATGGCGTTCGCACCGCCGCTGCTCAAGCATGCCTCGCTGCGACCGGGTTCCCTGCGCGACGCGGCAGCGGCGCGCGGCGTGCCAGTGATCGTGTACGAATGCGGCGAGGCGCTGCGCTTCGACGAGGTTTCGATCCGGGTCGGGGTGCAGGGCGTGATCCGCGCAATGACCAGCCAGGGCATGCTGCGTCGGCGCCGGCAACCCACCAACGCGGGACCCGAGGTATTGATCTCCGACCAGAGCCAGTGGTTGCGCGCCGGCGAAGGCGGTATTTTCCGCGCCTACCGCACGATCGGCCACCACGTGGCAATTGACGATTTGATCGGGGTGATCTCCGACCCGTTCGGGGAAACCCATCGCGAGGTGCGCTCGCCGATCGCCGGACTGATCATCGGTCGCACCAACGTGCCGGCGGTCAACCAGGGCGATGCCCTGTTCCATATCGCCACCATCCGTAACCTGGATGCCGTGCAGGAGGGCGCGCGGCTGGACATCCGGCTCGAACCGCAGTTGCTAGACGACGAGGACGAGATCCTCTGAACGCGGCGCGGGCATGGGTGCGCGCCAGTTGCGCCTGCGCTGCCTTGACGCACGTGATAACCGCCATCTGAACCCCACGCTTGGCCTGCGCCGCTTGAAATCGTACAATTCCGGTACGCTTTCGAGCCGTCGAGGTCAGGACCATGCTCCGCGTCACCAAGCTCACCGATTACGCCACGGTCGTCCTCACCGTACTCGCTGCGCGGCCGGACGCCGTGCTCAGCGCACCGGAGCTGGCTGAACAGGCCGGCCTGGAAGTGCCGACCGTGGCCAAGTTGCTCAAGCCACTGGCCCAGGCGGGCCTGGTGGAAGGATTCCGCGGTGCCAACGGCGGCTATCGGCTGGCCCGCGCCGCCGAGACGATCAGCCTGGTCGAAATCGTCGAGGCGATGGAAGGCCCACTCGGCATGACCGAATGCAGCGTGCATGCCGGCCAATGCGGGATCGAGGACCGCTGCGGCGTGCGCGCCAACTGGCGGCGCATCAACGACGTGGTCGCCGATGCACTACGCAGCGTCAGCCTGGCGCAGATGCTGGCGCCACCACCCCCCTTTGCCCCCTCGCCGCGTCGCATCGCCATGCAGCTGGCCAGTGCCTGAGGTCCATGCCATGAATACCGAAAACGCCCAGATCCACGCCCGGCTTGGACGCAAGTACGAGGCCGGCTTCATCACCGACATCGAATCCGATTCGCTACCGCCCGGTCTGTCGGAAGACATCATCCGCGCGCTGTCGAGCATCAAGGACGAACCGGACTGGATGACCGACTGGCGCCTGGCTGCATACAAGCACTTTTTGACCATGCCGATGCCCGACTGGGCCAAGCTCAAGATCGCCCCGATCGACTTGCAGGCGCTCAGCTACTACAGCGCGCCGAAAGCAAAGTACGCCTCGCTCGACGAGGTTCCGCAGGAATTGCTGGATACCTACGATAAGCTCGGCGTGCCGCTGCACGAACGTGCAAGGCTTGCCGGGGTCGCGGTCGATGCGGTGTTCGACTCGGTCAGCGTGGGCACCACCTATCGCAAGGAACTGGCGGAAAAAGGCGTCATCTTCTGCTCGATGAGCGAGGCCGTGCGCGAGTACCCTGAGCTGGTCAAGCAATACCTGGGCAGCGTGGTGCCGACCGGCGACAATTATTTCGCCGCGCTCAATTCGGCGGTGTTCTCCGATGGCAGCTTCGTGTTCATCCCCAAGGGCGTGCGCTGCCCGATGGAACTGAGCACCTACTTCCGCATCAATGCCGGCCATACCGGCCAGTTCGAACGCACCCTCATTATTTGCGAGGAAGGCGCCTATGTGTCCTACCTCGAAGGCTGCACCGCGCCGATGCGCGACGAGAACCAGCTGCACGCCGCCGTCGTGGAACTTGTCGCGCTGGATGACGCCGAGATCAAGTACAGCACGGTGCAGAACTGGTACCCGGGCGACGAGAACGGCGTTGGCGGTATCTACAACTTCGTGACCAAGCGCGCCGAATGCCGTGGCGCGCGCAGCAAGGTGACCTGGACCCAGGTCGAGACCGGCAGCGCGATCACCTGGAAGTACCCGAGTTGCGTGCTGCTGGGTGACGACAGCGTCGGCGAATTCCATTCGGTCGCGCTGACCCACCACCACCAGCAGGCCGATACCGGCACCAAGATGATCCACCTCGGCAAGCGCACGAAATCCAAAATCGTCAGCAAGGGCATCAGTGCCGGCCATGGCCAGAACAGCTATCGAGGGCTGGTGAAAGTCGCTTCTAGCGCGGATGGTGCGCGCAACCACACCCAGTGCGATTCGCTGCTGATCGGCAAGCAATGCGGCGCACATACCTTCCCGTACATCGAAGTGAAGAATCCCGGTGCGATCGTCGAACACGAGGCGACGACATCCAAGATCAGCGATGACCAGTTGTTCTATTGCCGCAGTCGTGGTCTGGCCCAGGAAGACGCGGTGTCGCTGATCGTCGATGGCTTCTGCAAGTCGGTATTCCGCGAACTGCCGATGGAGTTCGCGGTGGAAGCCAAGAAGTTGCTGGACGTGAGTCTTGAAGGAGCCGTGGGCTAAGCAGCCCCACGAAACATGGAAAACATCATGCTGAAGATCGACAACCTCCACGCTGCGATTGGCGGACGTGAAATCCTCAAGGGCCTTTCGCTCGAGGTGCAGCCGGGCCAGGTGCACGCGATCATGGGACCCAACG
>JBBSTP010000223.1:0-3682 GCA_038235795.1 Lysobacterales bacterium
ACTGGCCGCAGCCGGCATCGAAAAGAAGACCATCGACGGCCTGCGGGTGACGTCGCCGCAAGCGCTCGCAATCGTGCGCCGGGTGTTCCATGCGCAGAACCTCAAACTGGTCGAGGCCCTGCAGGCCAGCGACGCACGCGCTACCAGCATTGTATCGGGCGTGTTCGAAGCCGATTATCTGGACCGCGAACGCTTCGGCCTGGTCGGCGAGGTGAAACGCGTCGACCTGGCGCCGATCCAGGCCAGCCTGCAGGCTGGTTCGATCCCGGTGATCGCATCGCTGGGCGAAACCGTCGGTGGGCAGATCCTCAACGTCAACGCCGACTTTGCCGCGAACGAACTGGTGCAGGTGCTGCAGCCCTACAAGATCGTGTTCCTGACCGGCACCGGCGGCTTGCTTGACGAGCACGGCAACGTGATCGATTCGATCAACCTGTCCACCGAATACGCGCACCTGATGCAGCAGCCATGGCTCGATGGCGGCATGCGGGTCAAGATCGAGCAGATCAAGGGTCTGCTGGACGGCCTGCCACTGGCGTCGTCGGTGTCGATCACCAAGCCCGCGGAACTGGCCAAGGAACTGTTCACCCACAAGGGGTCCGGCACCCTGGTGCGGCGTGGCGAACGCGTCCTGCATGCGACTGCGTGGGGTGAGCTGGACCTGGAGCGCTTGCGCGGGCTGATCGAATCGGCCTTCGGGCGCGCGCTTGCGCCTGGCTACTTCGAGCGCACGACGTTGCATCGGGCGTATGTCAGCGAGAACTACCGCGCGGCGGTGGTCCTCACTGCGGAAGACGCCGGCACTTACCTGGACAAGTTCGCGGTCCTGGACGACGCGCAGGGCGAAGGCCTGGGACGGGCGGTGTGGCAAGTGATGCGCGACGAGAACCCGCGCCTGTTCTGGCGTTCGCGCCGTGGCAACCAGGTCAACGCGTTCTACTGGAGCGAATGCGACGGCAGCCTCAAGCAGCCGAAGTGGAAAGTGTTCTGGTACGGCATCAACGACTTTGCCGAAATCGAGCGTTGCGTCGGGCATTGCGAGGGGCGACCTGCGACCTTGCTGGACTCGCGATCAAAGGAGCACGCCATTGGCTGACACCGCGCCAATCCGGATCGGTATCGTCGGGGCCCGGGGGCATGTCGGCGCCGAGCTGATCAAGCTGGTGATGGGCCATCCGCGCTTCGAGCTGGCGTATGTTTCGTCGCGCGGGCTGCATGGACAGCGCGTGGCCGACCACAACGCCGACTACGCCGGGGAGCTGCGTTACAGCGCGCCGTCGCACGAAGAACTTCCGGCATTGGGCGCCGATGCGGTGGTGCTGGCGCTTCCAAACGGCAAGGCAGCCGAAATCGTGCATGCCTTCGACGAGGTGCACGCGAGCCCCGCGTTCATCGACCTGTCGGCGGACTATCGCTTCGATCCATCCTGGTATTACGGCCTGCCGGAGTTGACCCGCAAGGACTACGCCGGCCAGCGCCGGATCAGCAATCCCGGGTGTTACGCCACTGCCATGCAACTGGCGATCGCGCCGATGCTCAACGTGCTCGAAGGGCCGGTGCAGTGCTTTGGCGTATCCGGTTTTTCGGGCGCGGGTACCTCGCCATCGGAAAAGAACGATCCCGACAAGCTGCGCGACAACCTGATGCCGTATGCACTCACCGGACATATCCACGAACGCGAGGTGTCGAAACAGCTTGGCCATGCGGTGGAGTTCATGCCGCACGTCGCGCCGCATTTCCGTGGCCTGACGATTACCGCGAACCTGCACCTGTCGATTGCGTTCGACCTCGATGAAGTGCTGGCGCGTTACCACGGTCGCTATGCGGATGAGCCGCTGGTGCACGTGCTGGACGACGCGCCCTGGGTCAGCCGCATCGCCGGTGGACAGCATGTCGAGCTCGGCGGCTTCACCCTCAGTGGCGACGGCAAGCGGCTGGTGCTGGTGGCGACCGAAGACAACCTGCTCAAGGGTGCGGCCACGCAGGCATTGCAGAACCTCAACCTCGCGTTTGGCCTGGACGAATGGGCCGGGATCCCCTTGCCACAAAAATACGCGGAGAACCCGACATGAGCGACCTGCTTTGGCAAAAACCCGGCGTGCAGGTGGACGAGCGCATCCAGGCCTTCCTCGCCGGCGACGATGTGATTCTGGATCGCGAGTTTTTCCTGCACGACATCATCGCCAGCACCGCGCACGCGGAGGGGTTGCAGCGCATCGGCATTCTCAGCGCGGATGAACTGGACGGCTTGAAGCGCGAACTGGCGACGCTCGCCGACGACTTCCGCAAGGGTGACTTCATCCTGGACGACCGCTTCGAGGACGGGCATTCCGCCATCGAGACGCGCCTGACCGAACGCCTTGGCGATGCTGGCCGCAAGATCCATACCGGCCGCAGCCGCAACGATCAGGTGCTGGTGGCCACGCGGCTTTGGCTGAAGGACAAGCTCGAGCGGGTGGCGCAACTGTCGCGCGACATCGCCAAGGTTGCGCTGGATCGCGCAGAAGCGGAAAAACACCTCCCCTTGCCCGGCTACACGCATATCCAGCGTGCCGTAGTCTCCTCGGCGGGCATGTGGTGGGCAGGCTGGGCCGAGGCCTTCATCGACGATGCCGTGCGCGCCGCCGATACCCTGCGACTGATCGACGCCAATCCGCTGGGTACCGCGGCTGGCTATGGCGTCAATCTCACGCTGGACCGCGAGCACACCACGCAGGCGCTGGGTTTCGCGCGCATGCAGGTGTCGCCGATCTATGCGCAATTGTCACGGGGCAAATTCGAGCTGGCCGCGCTGGAGGCGCTGGGCGGCGCGACATTGGATCTGCGCCGCGTCGCCTGGGATCTGTCCCTGTTCACCAGCGCCGAATTCGGCTTCGTCGCCTTGCCGGCGCAGTACACCACGGGCAGTTCGATCATGCCGAACAAGCGCAATCCCGACGTCATCGAACTGATGCGCGCCACCCACGCCAGCGTTGCCGCCGCGCGTACCGAGATCGAGCAACTGCTGTCGCTGCCCTCAGGTTACCACCGCGATCTGCAGGCGAGCAAGGGCGCGATCGTCCACGGATTCGGCCGCGGCCTGGCGGCGCTGGAACTGTTACCCGAGCTGCTGGCCAACCTGGAATGGCGCGAGGACCGGCTGCGCGCGGCGATCGATTCGGGCATGTATGCCACCGACGTGGCGGTCGAAGCGTCGATCGCCGGCGTGCCGTTCCGCGAGGCCTACAAGGCTGCCGCTGCATCCGCTTCTTCGTCGGGCCAAGGGCGCACGCCGGAGACCAGCCTGGCCGCGCGCACGTCGCCCGGCGCGGCGGCGGATCTTCGGCTTGAGGACCTCCGCGAGCGCCTCGCCAAGCTCGCCTGAATCCGTCTGACTGCGAGTTCGTGCTGGAATACTGCAGTTACGAAAAAGCCGCATTATGGCGGCTTGTCGTAACACGTTGATTTCATTGGTCGGGGAGACAGGATTTGAACCTGCGACTTCTACGTCCCGAACGTAGCGCTCTACCAGGCTGAGCTACACCCCGATGTGTAGCCGCACATTGTAGGCAATCGATCTCCAATTCGGCAACTGCCAGCAGATGAACCCGGTCGGGTCCGGGAGGAACCGCTAAACTTGGCGGCTCGCTGCACCGGAGCCATCCGCCTTGATCAAGCCACGTACCCCGCCCGGGGTCATGGA
>JBBSTP010000224.1:0-3625 GCA_038235795.1 Lysobacterales bacterium
CTCGAGCAACCTGCGCACCAGGTATGGCAGCAGGTCCTCGTGGCTGCCGACCGGTGCATACACGCGGCAGGCCACGTCAAGCCGATCAGCCGGGATCACCTCGGCGTACAGGTCATCGCCCATGCCGTGCAGCTTCTGGAATTCGAAGTCGCGGCGTCCGCGCATGCAGCGCGCCATCCGGTGCACGGTGGCGATGGTCTGCGCGTTGTGGGTGGCGAACATCGGATAGATGGCGTCGCCAGCATCAAGCAGCCGTCGCGCATTCGCGAGGTACGACACGTCGGTATTCTGCTTGCGGGTGAACAGCGGATAGCCGGCCTGGCCATCGACCTGCGCGCGCTTGATCTCCGCGTCCCAATAGGCGCCCTTGACCAGCCGCACCGGAATGCGCCGACCGAGCCGGCGGGCAAGGTCAGCCAGGTAATCGATCACCATCGGCGCGCGAATCTGGTAAGCCTGTACCGCCAGACCGTAGCCGTTCCAGCCATCCAGCGAGGAATCTGAAATGGTCGCCTCGATCAGGTCCAGCGACAACTCCAGGCGCTCTGTTTCCTCGGCATCGATGGTCAGGCCGATCCCGTACTGTTTGGCCAGCTGGGCCAGTTCGAGCATGCGCGGGGCGAGTTCAGCCATCACCCGAGCGCGCTTGGCGTGCTCGTAGCGCGGGTGCAGTGCCGACAGCTTGACCGAGATGCCGGGCGCGGCGAAGACATCGCCATCGGCGAACGAGCCGCCCGGACCGCTGCGGCCAATCGCGTGGATCGCGGCGCGATAGGCCTCCTGGTAGCGCAGCGCGTCGGCGGTGGTGACCGCGCCTTCGCCGAGCATGTCGAACGAGTAACGATAGTCGGCGCCGTCGCCCTTGCGCGCGCGCGCAAGCGCCTCGGCAATGGTGCGGCCAAGCACAAACTGGTGGCCCATGATTTTCATTGCCTGGCGCACGGCCAGGCGGATGACGGGCTCGCCGGCGCGGCCCAGCAGTCGCTGGAACGCGCCGTGCACGTCGCGCTTGGTGTCATCGGCGAGGTCGACAAGTGTCCCGGTCAGCATCAGGCCCCAGGTCGAGGCATTGACCAGCACCGAGTCCGACTTGCCCATGTGCCGCTTCCAGTTGGCATCGCCCAGCTTGTCGCGGATCAGCACGTCGGCGGTGCCGTGGTCAGGGACGCGCAGCAAGGCCTCCGCCACGCACATCAGCAACACGCCTTCCTCGCTGCCGAGGTCGTATTGGCGCATGAAGGCCTCGACCGCGCCTTGCGCACGAGCGCGCGTCCGGACGCGGCGCACCAGGTCGGCGGCAGTCGCCTGTACGGCATCGCGCTCGGCCTCCGGCAGCGCCGCCTCGACCAGAAGCTTGCGCACATGCGTCGCCTCGTCGCGGATCCAGCCCGCGGTAATCGCCGCGCGCGGCGCCGGGGGGACCTGGGACAGCTCAGGCGACAGGATCGGCGTGATCCGCGGGGTCGTCGAATAGGGTGTCTTCTCAGTGCTCATCGCGCCTGCGGGCTGCCTGTGGAGGTGGCTGTGGGGTGTCTGTCGGGTGGCTAGTGTAGTGCCGGGCGGGGGTGGCGGGCACGCGTGCAGGTTGCTGCAATCGGGCCCCGCCGCTACCATTTGAGGGTTGTTCCCGGCCGGTTGCCCGCGAAATGGGTGGCGTGGGCATGGACCAGACCAGACAGGGCGCGGTTTGCGGCGCGAAGCGCGCGCGGATTGGCGGACTCAGCATTCAATGCAGTGGGGCTCGATGTGATGACACCCGGTCGTTTCAAACAGTGGGTCAAGCCATTGGCTGCGCATGGCGCGCTGGCCGCCGCCCTGGCGTTGCCGGCGCTGGCGCAGGCCCAGCAAGCGGTGGAAGGGCACGCCGACCCGCAGCGCTGGCAGCTCAACATGACGCGTGGGGTGACCCCGCTGGCACATGCCGCCTATGACGCGCACATGATCGTGCTGATCGTTTGCGTGGTGATCGGGGTGATCGTGTTCGGGGCGATGGCCTACGCGATGTTCGCGTTCCGCAAGTCGCGCGGCGCGGTGGCGGATACCAGCTTCACCCACAGCACCAAACTCGAAATCATCTGGACTACGCTGCCGGTGATCATCCTGATCGCACTGGCGTTCCCGGCCACCACGGGCCTGATGCGCATGTACGACACCCGCGACGCCGAGATGACGGTCAAGGTCACCGGCTACCAGTGGATGTGGAAGTACGACTACCTGGGCGAGGGCGTGGAGTTCACCAGCCGCCTGGACCGCGAGAGCGACCGCGTTCGCCAGAGCGGCGTCGACGCGCGCACGGCCAACCTTCCGCATTACCTGCTGGACGTCGACAACCAGCTGGTGCTGCCGGTGAACACCAAGATCCGTTTCGTGATCACCGCCGATGACGTGATCCACGCCTGGTGGGTGCCGGCGCTGGGTTGGAAGCAGGACGCGATTCCCGGCATCGTCAATGAAGCCTGGGCCGACATCGAGAAGCCCGGCGTGTACCGCGGCCAATGCGCGGAACTGTGCGGCAAGGACCATGGATTCATGCCGATCGTGGTCAAGGCCGTGAGCAAGGCCGAGTTCAAGACGTGGCTTGCTGCCGAGCAGGCCAAGCGCGCACCGGCTCCAGCTCCGGAGCCAGCGCCTGCGCCTGCCGATGTGCCCGCAGAAGTGGCACCGGCTGCCGTCGAACCCGCCGCGGCCAATGCCGCCCCGCAAACCGAGCAGGTCCCGGCTGACGCCGCGGCCGCCGGTTGATCCAATCGATTACCGAGGTTCAGGCCATGTCAGCCACGCACCCCACCGCCGTCGCTGCTAACAATGAGCACGTTCACGACGCTCACGACGACCACGCGCACAAGCAGGGTTTCATCGACCGCTGGCTGTTCTCCACCAACCACAAGGACATCGGCACGCTGTACCTGATCTTCAGCTTCACCATGTTCATAGTCGGTGCGGCAATGAGCGTGGTGATCCGTACTGAATTGATGGCTCCGGGCCTGCAGCACGTCAGCCCCGAGTTCTTCAACCAGATGACCACGATGCATGCGCTGGTGATGATCTTCGGCGGGGTGATGCCGGCCTTCGTCGGCCTGGCCAACTGGATGGTGCCGCTGCAGATCGGCGCACCGGACATGGCGCTGCCGCGCATGAACAACTGGTCGTTCTGGATCCTGCCGTTCGCCTTCACGCTGCTGCTGCTGACGCTGTTCCTGCCGGGCGGCGGTCCCGCCGGTGGCTGGACCCTGTATCCGCCGCTGTCGCTGCAGGGCGGCAACAACCTCGCCTTCGTGATCTTCGCCATCCACATGATGGGCATCAGTTCGATCATGGGCGCGATCAACATCATCGCCACCATCCTCAACATGCGCGCGCCCGGCGTGGACCTGCTGAAGATGCCGATGTTCTGCTGGACCTGGCTGATCACCGCGTTCCTGCTGATTGCGGTGATGCCGGTGCTGGCGGGCGCCGTGACCATGCTGCTGACCGACAAGTTCTTCATGACCAGCTTCTTCAACGCGGCCGGCGGCGGCGACCCGGTGATGTTCCAGCACATCTTCTGGTTCTTCGGGCATCCTGAGGTCTACATCATGATCCTGCCGGCGTTCGGCATCGCCAGCGAGATCATCCCCACCTTCGC
>JBBSTP010000225.1:0-3613 GCA_038235795.1 Lysobacterales bacterium
CGGTGGCGATACCCAGTGGTTCATTGGCCCGCGCCTGACCTGGTAAGCCAGCTCCGTCCGTCTGGTGCCTGCGTCCCTGTCAGGGTAGGCACCGGCAACCGGTTGCGATGGATCCTCCCACGGTCGCAACCCGAACGCCCGGCCTCGGCCGGGCGTTTTTTTCCGAGCGCGCTCCGCGACATGCCGCCGCGGCCCACCACACACCTTACCGTCCGAACAGAGACTGCGGGTACTCGGCCTTCTGCTCGCGCGCCATCAGCCGGCGCAGGCCTTCGGCCGGACTGATGTCGCCGTGCAGGACATCGCGTACATTGCTGGAGATCGGCAGCTCGACGCCATGCGCATCGGCCTGGCGCATCACTTCATCCGCGGTCTGGATTGATTCCACCACCTGGCCGATCTCGCGCACGGCGTCGTCCAGCGACTGGCCGCGGCCCAGCGCCAGCCCCAGCCTTCGGTTGCGCGACAGATCGCCGGTGCTGGTCAGCACCAGGTCGCCCAGGCCGGCCAGGCCCATCAGGGTTTCCGGCCGACCACCAATTGCGATATTGAGCCGCAGCATCTCGTTGAGACCACGGGTGATCAGCCCGGCACGCGCATTCAGGCCCAGACCCATGCCATCGGCAACGCCGGTTGCCACCGCCAGCACGTTCTTCATCGCACCGCCAAGTTCGGCGCCACGCATGTCATCGCCCGTGTAGGCGCGAAAGGCCGGACCATGCAAGGTATCGGCGACCTGCTGGCAGAAAACAGGGTCTTCGGAATGCACGGTCAGTGCGGTCGGCAGGCCTGCGGCGACTTCCCGGGCGAACGAAGGTCCGGTGACCACCGCCAGCGGCACGTCATTGCCCAGCCCGCTGTTACCAAGAATGTCACCTGCGACTTCGTGCAGGAAGCGCCCGCTACCGGGCTCGAAACCCTTGGTCGCCCAGGCCACGCCCGCATGCGCAGGACGCAACGGTGCCAGCGTGTGCAGGGTTTGCGTGAACGCATGCGACGGCACGACCACCAGCACCAGGTCGGCGCCGGCCAGGGCCTCGGCCAGGTTGCCGGTCGCGCGCAGGCTTTCCGGCAACGCGATGCCGGGCAGGTAGCGGCTGTTCTCGTGGCGCGTGGCGATGGCTTCGACCATCACCGCATCGCGCCCCCACAACGTGGTGGGATGCCCGTGGCGGGCGATCAACGCAGCTAGCGCGGTGCCCCAGGAGCCCGCGCCCAGTACTGCGACTGATGATGCTTCGGTCTGCTGCATGCAGCCGGCAGCTTACGCGTTGCCGGCGGTTTCCGTATTGGCCAGCGACCCGTCACCAGCCTGCTCCTGCACCATCTGCTCGGCGCGCTGGCGCAGGTTTTCGGCGTACAGCGCATCGAAGTTGATCGGCTGCATCGGGAACGGTGGGAACCCGCCGGACGTGATCAGCTGGCCGATCGCGGCAGTGGCGTACGGATACAGGATGTTCGGGCATTGGGTGCCCAGCATCGCGTCCAGAACGTGCTCTTCGAAACCGGCCAGGCCGAACACGCCGGCCTGCTCGACTTCGGCCAGGTAAGCCGTCTTGCCATTGACGGTGCAGGTGATGGTGATTCCGAGGCCCACTTCGAATGCGGCATCGCTCAGGCGATTGACCCGCTGGCTCAGCTTCATCTGCAGGTCCGGCTGGCCCTGTTCATTGAACACCTGCGGCGCATTCGGAGCCTCGAAAGAGAGGTCCTTCATGTAAAGCTTTTCCACGGTGAAGCTGGCACCTTGCGGCTGGGCATCGGTGGCCAAGGCTGCGCCCGCGGCGCCATTGAGGGTTTCATCGGTCATGGGTAACTCCAGGAAATGCGGGCAGATGCATGCAAATGCGCGCGGAGATAAAGAGGGGAATTATCGCACCGTTCGGCGCGTACTCCCTGACTGGGGGCATGGTGGCGGGCTTGCAAGGCCAGGGCGGGCAGTTGCGGGCGACACATCATTGACCCGCACGATGGGTGGCTTAGCGTCGACCCTTGACCAGCGGCAGGTCGGCGGCCTGCCAGGCCTGCACGCCGCCTTCGAGCACGCTGACATTGCCGAACCCAGCCTTGCGCAGGCGCTTGGCGGCGCCCTCCGCGCTTTCGCCGGCCTTGCAGACCAGCACCACCGGCAACGATTTCGCGGGCGCAAGCTGCTTGTTCTCGGGATCGAACTGGCTGATCTGCACGTTCTTCGCACCGGCGATATGGCCCTTGTCGAAATCGGCCGTCGGACGCAGGTCAACGACCAGCGCATTGTCGCGGTTGATCAGCGCGGTCAGCTGGGCGGGCCCGATCCGGCGAACCCCGGACAGGCGTCCGGCAAGTTCGTGGTAGAGCAACGCCAGGGTCAGGCCCAGCAAGGCCAGCGACAACAGGGGGTGACGGCCGGCGAAGGCCATCAGGTCAGCAAGATTCACGGGGACAACCAGCGAGTGACGCGAGGGCGGCGATTGTCGCCGCTATGGCGCGATCACGCAAAAAAAAACGTTCACTCACCTTGCCACAGGTCCGGCAATCCGTTGATCAGGAACCAGCCACGGGCTTCTTCGTCATAGCGCCAACGTTCGCGGTAACGCACCGTGCGCTCGGTCAACGTGTTGCGGTTGATCACCCCGATTTCGATGTCGCGGACCATTTCGCCACTGGGCTGGATGGCGCCGCCCAGGTCGCGATAGCCGGAGATCTGCACCTGCTTGTAGCGCGAGAAATCGATGTCGGTCAGGGGATGCGCCTTGCGGTATTCGGCATCGACCAAGGTCCAGGCGCCTTCGAAGTCACCCCAGCGGATGGCGGCCGAATACGCGTACTGCACCTCGTCCAGCGCAGTGCCCTTGCTGGCGGACTTCGGGCAGCCGGCGAGCATCAGCAGGCAGGACAGCAACAGGCAACGCAGCAGCAATCGGGGCATGGCGCCTCTCCACGGGGGACACTGGCATCCTAACGCGTGCGACTTCCCGGCTGCCTGTCGGCGCGAACGCCGCCTGCAAGCTCCGCCCGTCCTATCCCTTGACGATGGCCACATAGCGACCGACGAAGGTGGCTGCCACCCCGCCATCGGCCAGCAGCGTGCGCGCCTGCAGGCGGATGCTGGCGCGGCCCTGCTTGCGCAGCACGTCCAGCAGCGTGGCGCGTTCGCCGGCATCGTCGAAACCGGCGTCGACCTGCAGGTCTTCGAACACCGGCTTGAGGTAACGCACGCGGCTGTCGGCGACGAATATATCGGCGTCAATGCCCTGTTGCGCCAATTCCAGGTAGACCAACCCCACGAGGCCAGGGTCATCAGCGAGCCCAGGCTGCCGCCGAACGCGCAGCCCTTGTCGTTGACATTGGCCGCCAGCGGCGCGCGCAAACGCAAATGGCCATCGCCCCAGTGCTCGACGGCCGGCTGCAGCGCGGCCACCGGCGGCATCGCAAGATAGTGCGCAACCAGGCCGTCCAGAGGCGAAGTTTCTTTTGCAGCGGCTGCGGTTACTGTCGTGTCCATGCGTCACAGCGTGCAGCAAGCGCGGGGCCTATGCCAAGCTTGCCGTCCATGCCGATGCGCCCACGCCATCCGAAATTCCCGCAGGGCTGGACCGTGCTGTCGCTGCGTCCACGCGGCCAGCATGCGGGA
>JBBSTP010000226.1:0-3602 GCA_038235795.1 Lysobacterales bacterium
CGAGCGCTTGCGGATAGGCAAACTGGCCGATGTAGAAAGACAGCGCCCACCGGTCCTCGGCGGACAGATGCGCGTAACTGACCATCCCGGTGCCTTCCAGACCCTGCTCGATGACCTGGTACAACGCAAAGATGCTGCGCTCACGTGCCCGTGCCCGGTCGGTGAAGGCGATCGGGGCCGGGTCCAGGTTGGCCCCGGCCGGACCGTCGCCAGCGCCGGTGGCGCCGTGGCAACCGGCGCATTGCTGCTGGTACAACGCAGCCGCATGCGCAGGCGCAGGAGGATCGGCGGGTGCAAGCGGCACCGGGTAGGCACGCAATACCTGGTCGGCGAGCCCGCGTGCCATGCCCGCCACGGACTCCGGTGAACGCTTGGCGCGGATCGCCGCCTGCAGTTCTTCGGCAGCCAGCAGCAGTTGCGGCTGCGCCTGCGCCGGTGTCAATTCCGCCATGCGCTCGCGTACCGATGCTGCGAATTCGACCATCTCGGCGTATTCCGACGCGCTCACCACGCTCCCGTCGTGGACCGCGTTGGGGTAGTCAACGGCGATGTAATCGAGCAGGCGCCAGACAGTCTGCGCGCCAGGGTCGGCATGCGCGGACAGGGAGATTATGAGCAGCAGGGAAACAGCCAGGCAGCGCAGGACGTTGAACATCGGAATCACGATCGTGGGGCAGGCCGCTATACTACGGTAAATGAGAATTAATCGCATTGACTGATTTCGGGCCGTCTACGTTCCGAAAGCGACGGCAGCTATCATCGGGGCTCGCCCGCAGGAATCCCGAACCGATGAATCATCCGCTGTTGACGCTGCGCGACGGCGCAGTGGCCCACCTGCGCCTGAACCGGCCGCAGGTGCACAACGCATTCGATGCGGATCTCATCGCTGCGCTCACGACAGCGCTGGAACAGATCGCCGCCGATGCCGGCGTGCGCGTGCTGGTGCTGGAAGCCGAAGGCGCCTCGTTTTCGGCCGGCGCCGACCTTAACTGGATGCGCGGCATGGCCGCCGCCAGTGAAATCGCCAACCGCACCGATTCGCTGGCCCTCGCCCGCCTGATGCGGACCCTGGACGAATTGCCGAAGCCGACCATTGCCCGCGTGCAGGGCGCGGCGTTCGGTGGTGGCGTTGGACTGGTTGCCTGCTGCGATATCGCCATTGGCGTCGACGCTGCAAAATTCGGACTGACCGAAGCGAAGCTCGGTTTGCTGCCGGCGGTGATCTCGCCGTACGTCATCGCGGCGATTGGCGCGCGCCACGCACGCCGCTACTTTGCGACTGCGGAAATCTTCGATGCCGCTGAAGCGATGCGTATCGGATTGCTGCATCAGGTCGTCGATGCCGATGCCCTGGACGCCGCGGTGCAGGCGCAGGTCGCGCTGCTGCTCAAGGCCGGCCCGGTTGCCGCTGCCTCTGCCAAGCGCCTGGTGCGCGACGTGTGCGCGCATGCCGATGGCGCCCGCCACGATGCCGACAACGCCGCGCTGATTGCGCGCCTGCGCATCTCGCCCGAAGGCCAGGAAGGCCTGTCGGCCTTCCTAGACAAGCGCAAACCCAACTGGACGAACCAATGACGTTTTGCCTGATCAAAGCCGCTGCCTGATGTTCGACACCATCCTCATCGCCAACCGTGGCGAGATCGCCTGCCGGGTGATCCGCACCGCGCGCCGCCTCGGCATCCGCACGATAGCTGTGTACTCCGACGCCGATGTCGATGCGCAACACGCGCGGCTCGCCGATGAAGCGCACCACATCGGTGGCGCCCGTCCGCAGGACAGCTACCTGCGTGGCGACGTGATCATCGACGTCGCGAAACGCACCGGCGCGCAAGCCATCCATCCCGGCTACGGCTTCCTGTCGGAAAATGCGGAGTTCGCCGAAGCGGTCGAGGCTGCGGGCATCGCTTTCATCGGCCCATCAGGTGCGTCGATGCGCAAGATGGGCAGCAAGGCCGGCGCCAAGGACCTGATGGCCGCCGCCGGCGTGCCGGTGGTGCCCGGCTATACCGGCGAGGACCAGTCGCCCGAACTGCTGCAGCGCGAGGCGGACAAGATCGGCTATCCGCTGATGATCAAGGCGGCGCATGGCGGCGGCGGCAAGGGGATGCGCATCGTCCGCGAGGCCGGCGAATTCGCGGCGAAACTCGAAAGCTGCCAGCGCGAGGCTGCAAACGCGTTTGGGAGGGATCGCGTGTTGCTGGAACGTTACATCGAACAACCGCGCCATATCGAGATCCAAGTGTTCGGCGACCGCCATGGCCGCGCAATCCACCTGGGCGAACGCGAGTGCTCGGCGCAGCGTCGGTATCAAAAGGTGCTAGAGGAATCGCCCTCGCCATTCCTCACGCCCGAACTGCGAACAAAGATGGGTGCCGCCGCGGTACAGGCCGCGCACGCGATCGACTACGCCAACGCCGGCACGGTGGAATTCATCGTGGGACAAGGCGGTGATTTCTATTTCATGGAAATCAACACCCGCCTGCAGGTCGAGCATCCGGTCACCGAAGAGGTCACCGGGCTGGACCTGGTCGAATGGCAACTGCGCATCGCCGCGGGTGAACCGCTGCCGCTGGCGCAGGAGCAAGTCACCCAGACCGGCCATGCGATCGAAGTGCGCCTGTATGCGGAAGACCCGGACGCCGGCTTCCTGCCAGGTTCCGGCGCGCTGGAGACCTTGCGACTGCCCGTCGCATCGCGGCATGTGCGCATCGATTCGGGGGTGATCGAAGGCGACACGGTGACGATTTTCTACGACCCGATGATCGCAAAACTCATCGTCTGGGACGAGGATCGCGCGCGCGCGCTGGCGCGCATGCGTGATGCCTTGTCCCAGTGTGAGATCGCCGGGCCGAAATCCAATATCGCCTTCCTTGAGCGCCTGGTCCGGCACCCGACGGTGACCGAAGGCCGCATCGATACCGGCTACCTTGACCGCCACCTGGAGGAATTCCTGACGCCGGCCGCGCTTGATCCCGATCTGCTGCTGGCGGCGGCGACCACGCGCCTGCTGGTGCAGGAAGATCAGGCACGCATTCGTGCGGCAGCCGGCCCTGATCCCGGGTCGCCATGGGGCATCGCCGATGGCTGGCGACTCGGCCATGGTGGCGCGCGCCGGCTCGCGTTCGCGCATGGCAGCGCGCCTGTCGAAACCGGGCGCATCGAACTGGTCGCGCATGGCCACGCCGGCGACTACCGGATCGAACTGGACGACGCCTCGCATGAGATCGGTGGCGCACGCCTGCACGATGGCGTGCTGAGCCTGCGCCTGGATGGCGCGATGCACCGCTTGCATGCAAGCGCCGACGATGCCCGCGTGCTTGTCCACGATGGCCGCCAGCGGCTGCGCCTGCATTCGGTGGAGGTGTATCGTCGCCAGGACGCCGGTGCCGACGCCAACGAGCACCGCATCCGCGCGCCGATGCCGGGCCGGGTGGTGCTGGTGCATGCCAGGCCGGGTGATGCGGTGAATGCAGGGGACGTGGTGCTGGTGATCGAGGCGATGAAAATGGAACTTGCATTGAAGACGCCGCGCGACGGCGTCGTCGCCGAAGTGCGCGCTATGGCCGGCGAATTCGTCGAAGCCGATGCCGTGCTGGCGACGC
>JBBSTP010000227.1:0-3568 GCA_038235795.1 Lysobacterales bacterium
CGCGGCGCACTCGTCAAGCAGCAGGTTGACGATCTGCTTGGACGATTCATCGCAGAACAGCTGACCGAGTTCTTTCTCGTGATACGCGATCCCGTGCCGCTCCACCAACTCTACGAAATCCCGTGGCGTGTAGCGCGCCAGCGCCGACTTGCAGAAATGCGGATTCGCCGACAGGAAATTATCCGGCCTCGAGCCGGTATTGGTGAAATTGCAGCGCCCGCCACCGGACATCAGGATCTTCTTGCCAACCTTGTTGGCGTGGTCCAGCACCAGGACGCGCTTGCCTCGGCGTCCAGCGGTGATCGCGCACATCAGCCCGGCCGCGCCGGCGCCGATGACGATGTCGTCGAGTTGGCCGGCCACGCGCTATTCGGAGGTCAGCGCGGCGGGCGTGGCTTGAACCCGCCGGGCTGGCGCGGGCCGGCGGCGCCGGGGCGATCGCCACGCGGCGGGCCGAAGCTGCGCTTGCGCGAAGGCGCATTGATGTCGGCATCCTCGGCAACGCGCATGCGCAGCGGCTTGCTGGCCACGCGCACGTTCTGCAGGTGGGTCAGCAGTTCCGCTGGCATGCCGTCGGGCAGGTCGACCAGGGTGAAGTCGTCGCGAATGTCGATGCGGCCGATGAAGCGCGCTTCCAGGTCGGCTTCGTTGGCGATTGCACCGACGATGTTTCCGGGCTGCACGCCATGCTGGTGGCCGACCTCGATGCGATACGTTTTCATGCCTACTTCCGGCGCGCCATGTTCGCGCGGCACGCGTTCAGGTCGTTCGCGTTGCGGGCGCTCGCCATGGTCGCGGGTTTCCTGTTCCCGGACGGGTCGCGTTTCGCGCGGCTCGAACGCGCGTTCCGGGCGCACCGGCTGGGCCAGCAGTAGCGGGGTCTTGCCCTGGACAAGTTTGGCCAGCGCAGCGGCAATCTCCACCGCAGGTACGTTCTTCTCGCGCTCGTAGCGCTCCACCAGGTCACGGAACACCGACAGGTCTTCGTGCGCAAGTGCGCCCTCGATCTTGCCGAGGAACTTGGCCACGCGGTTCTCGTTGACCGCATCCACGCTGGGCAGGTTCATCTGCTCGATTTTCTGCCGGGTCGCGCGCTCGATCGCGCCCAGCATGCCGCGCTCCCGCGGCGCCACGAACAGGATCGCCTCGCCCTTGCGGCCAGCACGGCCGGTGCGGCCGATGCGGTGCACGTAGCTTTCGGTGTCGTAAGGAATGTCGTAGTTCAGCACGTGGCTGATTCGGTCCACGTCCAGACCACGTGCGGCCACGTCGGTCGCGACCAATATATCGATCTGGCCATCCTTCAATCGCTGGATCGTGCGCTCGCGCACCTTCTGGTCGACGTCGCCATTGATCGCGGCGGCAGAAAACCCGCGTGCAGCGAGCTTCTCGGCCAGCTCGTCGGTGCCCAGTTTGGTGCGCGCGAACACGATCATCGCCTCGAACGGTTCCGCTTCCAGGATCCGGGTCAGCGCATCGAGCTTGTTGATGCCGCTGACCATCCAGAAGCGCTGGCGGATGTTTTCTGCAGTGGAGGTCTGCGACTTGATCGCGATCTCAACCGGATTTTTCAGGTAGGTCTGGGCGATACGTTTGATCTGCGACGGCATCGTCGCCGAAAACAGGGCAACCTGGCGGGTCTCGGGGGTCTTCTTCAGCACCGCCTCGACATCATCGATGAAGCCCATCCGCAGCATTTCATCCGCTTCGTCCAGCACCAGGCAGCGTATCTGCGACAAGTCCAGTGAGCCGCGTTCCAGGTGATCAATGACGCGGCCTGGTGTTCCCACCACCACGTGCACACCGCGCTTCAATGCGCTCAGCTGCGGCTGGTAGCTCTGTCCGCCGTAGATCGGCAGCACGTGGAAGCCCGGGATGTGTGTCGCGTATTTCTGGAACGCCTCGGCGACCTGGATCGCGAGTTCGCGGGTGGGCGCCAGCACCAGCACCTGCGGCTTGCTGGCGGGGGAAGTGAGTTGTGCGAGTGCGGGCAGGGCGAATGCCGCAGTCTTGCCGGTACCGGTCTGGGCCTGGCCGATCAGGTCGCGGCCGGCCAGCAACGGCGGGATGGTCGCGGCCTGGATCGGGCTGGGCGACTCGTAGCCGACCGTGCGCAAGGCCTGCATCAGTGACTCGGGCAGGCCGAGGTCGGAAAATTTGATATCGGGTGTGGCTTCGGCGCTCATATGCGTCCCATGTCAATCATTGGTCGGCGTGACCGCCGCGGTTTGACCGCACAGTGTACGCCCGCCCGTTTGAGCGAAGGCTCCAACTCGCGTCCGGCTAACGTGGGTTCATGCACGATTCCACCATGAACACTCTGACTTTCGACAACACCTTCTTGCGCGCTCTGCCGGGCGATCCGGAGACGCGTGTGTTCCCGCGCCAGGTGCGGGGCGCGCTGTGGTCGGCGGTCCAGCCCACACCGGTTGCGGCGCCGCGCTTGTGGGCACATTCGCGCGAGATGGCGGCCGAGCTTGGTTTCAGCGAAGCCGATGTCGCCTCAGCGGAATTCGCGCAGGTGTTCGCCGGTAATGCATCGCTGCCGGGCATGCAGCCGTTTGCGACCAACTACGGCGGCCACCAGTTCGGTCATTGGGCGGGTCAACTGGGCGATGGACGCGCGATCTCGCTGGGCGAAGCGGAGCTGCCGGATGGCCAGCGCCGCGAGTTGCAGATCAAGGGCGCCGGGCCGACCCCGTATTCGCGCACGGCCGACGGCCGCGCCGTGATGCGCTCGTCGATCCGCGAATTCCTGTGCAGCGAGGCCATGCATCACCTCGGCATTCCAACCACGCGCGCGCTGAGCCTGGTCGGAACCGGCGAGGACGTGGTCCGCGACATGTTCTACGACGGCCATCCGCAAGCCGAGCCGGGCGCGGTGGTGTGCCGTGTCGCACCCTCCTTCCTGCGCTTCGGTCATTTCGAGTTACCTGCGATGCGTGGCGATGTCGAGCTGCTGCGCACGCTTGTCGACTTCTGCATCGCCCGTGACTTCCCCCAGCTGCAGGGCAGCGGCGAAACGCTCTACGCGGAGTGGTTCGGCGAAATATCCGAACGCACCGCGCGAATGGTTGCCGACTGGATGCGGGTCGGCTTCGTGCATGGCGTGCTCAACACCGACAACATGTCGATTCTGGGCTTGACCATTGATTACGGTCCCTACGGTTGGGTCGAGGACTACGATCCCGACTGGACCCCGAACACCACCGACGCGCAGGGCCGGCGCTACCGCTTCGGCTGGCAGCCGAAGGTGGCGTACTGGAACCTGGGACAGCTGGCGCGCGCGCTGTCGCCGCTGTTCGAGGACACCGATGCCCTGCAGGCCGGCCTGCAGCGCTTCGCCGATGCCTACACCGAGGCCGAGCGCGGCAATACCGCCCGCAAGCTTGGCCTGGCCGAGTTCAGGGATGGCGACGCAGAGCTGATGGGCGACCTGCACGGCCTGCTGCAGGCGCACGAGGTCGACATGACCCTGTGGTTCCGCGCGCTTGCGGAAGCGCCGCCTGGCGTCCGCTCACCGCGGCACTTCGCGCATGCGTTCTACGATGAGGCCAAGCGCGCGGCC
>JBBSTP010000228.1:0-3557 GCA_038235795.1 Lysobacterales bacterium
AGCAAGGCCCAGCTGAACATTCCGCCGGCGCCGGCGGTCACCAAGGTCAATCCTGCCCAGCCTGCGCCGTTGCGCGAGCCAAAGGTCGTGGCCGAAGTGGAACCCAAGCAGGCGGCGCCGGTCGCCGTGGCCGCACAACCGCTGGTCCACGGCGGTGGCGTGGTCGGCTGGTTGCGGGGCCTGTTTGCAGGCGCACCTGAAGCAGAAAGCACTGACGATCGCCCCGCCCGCAACGATGGCCAGGGTGGTCGCCGCGAGGGCCGCAGCGGGACTCGTCGCGATGGCCGCGATGATCGCGCGGGTCGTGGAAACCGCGAACCGCGTCGTGGCGCGCAGAACGAAGGCCGTAGCGGTGGCAAGCAGCAGAGCGAGTCGCAGAAGCAGACCGCGCCGGAAGATCGCCAGCAGAAGCAGGCGCGCAATGACAAGCCTCCCAGGCAGGACAAGTCGCAGGCGCAGAAACAGCCGAAGCAGGAGCGCACCAGGCGCGAACGGCAGGACAAGGTCCAGGTCCAGGCCGAGACCACGGATGCCCCTGGCGCCACGTCGGCAGTGCTCGCGGTGGACGAGGCTGTCATCGACAACACGCCGGCCGGAACCGGCGAGATAGCCGCTACCGAGGCCAAGGTCATTGCACAGGCGGTTAACTCAGCTGCGGACGACGCCTCCGATGACGGTAGCGGCGAGGGCGGCAGCAAGCGCCGTCGCGGTCGCCGCGGTGGTCGTCGCCGTCGCCGCGGCTCCGATGCTGCCGGCAGCGCGAGCGAGACAACCCATGACCAGGACGCGCAGTCGGACGAAGGGCTGAACGCCGATGGGTCGCAGCCTGAGTTCGATTTCGACGATATCGAAGCGCCCGAAGCGGTCGCGGCAACCAAGCCGCGTGAGTCGTCGACTGTTGCCGCTGAGGCATCGGCAAAACCACCCGTTGTGTCGAAAGCACTCTCACCTGCTGCTGCGGTCACGGCAGCACCGCGGGTGACCGAAGACGAATATTCCAAGCCGGTTGACGACGTTGCCGACATGCCTGCGCAACCTACGCCCGAAACGTCTGCCCGCGTCGTCCGGGTTGAGACGCAAACCAATGCAGACGCCGGAACACGGCTGGCCGATGTCACAGAAAACAGGATGCCGGAGGTCGTTGTCATACTGACCTCGGACGCCAGCGAAGAATCCAACCAACCGGTCGACGTTGAGGCCGCACCGCTGGCATCCACCGACACCAGCAGCCGAGCGGAGCAACTGCGTGGTTTGTTTGACACCGCGCGTACAAGCGGCGGTGCCGCGAATGCACCGATCGCCTCTGACGACACCGACCAAGCCACGGCCGAAGAAGCCAGCCGCAACGCCTGAGTCATGGCTGGGACCGCGTGCGCCGTCAGTTCACGGCGTACGCGGGATCCGCCAGTCCGTATTGGCTGATCAGCCGCGCCAACGCGATGTTGTCGCGGATGGCGAGTTTCTCGAACAGACGAGATTTGTGCGTGTTCACGGTCTTCGCACTCAGGCTCAGGTGCTTGGCTATGGCTTCCTGGCGCATGCCCTGGCTCAGCAGCAAGGCCACTTCCATCTCGCGCGGGGTCAACGCATCGAACGGCGATGCATCGCTGCCACTGATGCCCGATAGCGCCATGCCTTGGGCGATCGCATTGGCCAGGTATTTCTTGCCGCGTGCAACATCACGGACCGCACGCAGCAATTCCGCTGAATCGCAGGCCTTGCCGACATAACCGGATGCACCCGCTTCCAGCAGGCGACGCGGCATCGGGCCGTCTTCCAGAACGGATACCACGATAACCCTGGCGCCATAGTCGCCGCGGGTCACACGTTCGGTGACTTCAAGACCGCTGATCCCGGGCAGGTGCAGATCACACAGGACCACGTCGGGCTTCATGCGGCGGATCTGCGGCATCGCGTCCTCGCCACTTTCGGCTTCGCCCACCACTTCGATGTCGCCCGCCTGTTGCAATGTCAGGCGCAGGCCGGTTCGCACCAGCGCATGATCGTCGACGATGAAAACCTTGATGCCCATGGCCACTCCCCTTCATTTGCGATGCGTGATGGGACACGCTACGCCGACGGTGGGTGTCGCCCAAGCCGGGAATGCCGCATCCTCAGGTAGGAAAAATCCTACCTCGAACAGTCCGGGATTTGGCGGAAGCGGTGAGATTCGAACTCACGGTGGGCGCAAACCCACGGCAGTTTTCAAGACTGCTGCCTTAAACCACTCGGCCACGCTTCCGTGGCGCTAGTGTCGCATGGCTCGATTCTATCGCCGCAACCATTTGCGTGCTGAATGGTTTGATGGAGGTTCCTGGTATCGCCGCTGACGCGCATGGGCGTGATCCGCTTCACACGATTGGCCGATTTTTTTTGTTCAAATCACTGAACGCGCTACCGGCACTTTTTATTGTCAGGGGAATTGCTTGATCGCAGACCACGACCCCACCCGCGACGAGGACCCGCTGGCCTTCATGCAAGGTGGCGGCGCGATGGGCGAACTCATTCGAGGTCGCGACTGGCAGCACAGCGAGTTGGGACCGCCCGAGCAGTGGCCCGCTGCGCTGAAATCGGCAATCAGCAGCGTGTTGAATTCAGGCACGGCGATGCATATCGCCTGGGGCGACAACCTGCTGCAGTTCTATAACGACGCCTACATCCCGATACTGACTGCCGGCAAGCATCCGGCCGCGCTTGGCCGCAGTGTCAAGGAGAGCTTCCCCGAAATCTGGGACTTCATCTGGCCGCTGTTTGATCGGGTGCTGAACAAGGGCGAGGCGATCGCCATGGAAAACGCCGGTCTGATGTTGTGTCGCGACGGCCAGCTGCAGGAATCCTTTTTCAGTTTTTCCTACAGCCCGCTGAAGTCGCTGGCCGGCAAGGTCTGCGGCGTCGCAACCGTGTGCTGGGAAACCACCGAGGAAGTCATCATCAAGCGGCGCGAGCATGGGTTACGCCTGCTGACCGAGCAGTTGACCGCCGCGACCACCATCCAAGAAGTTCGCCACGCGGTGCTTGGCCATGTCGAAGGCCACCGCGGCGACCTGCCGTTCCTGCTCTGGTACGAATGCGACGAAGCACTGAAGACCTTGCACCTGGTCATGTCTTGCGGGATTTCCGCCGAGGCTCCGCTGATTCGAGAGTTGGGCACGCAGGACGGTCGCTCGACGCTCGGCCAGGCGATCCATTCCACTGCGCCCATTGCGCGCCTGCTGGGCTTGCCTGAACCTGCGACCGACTGGTTGCTCGATCCGCCTTGCGCGATGGACGTCGAGAGGGTTGCTATCGAGCCGCTGTGCTACGTGAATTATTCCAGCCCTGACGCCTACCTGGTGTTCGGCGTCTCGCAGCGTCCGTTCAATGCCTCCAGCAAGAATTTCCTGGAGAGCATCTGCCATGGTGTCGAGCGGGCGGTGCGCCGGATCAGCGCGGTCGAGTTCGAGCGACGCGAAAGCCTGCGCCAGTTCGCCGAAGTCACGGCAGTCGTCCCATCGCTGGTGTGGATGAGCAATGCCGAAGGCGCCCGCACGTTCGTCAGCAAGCGCTGGCTGGACTTC
>JBBSTP010000229.1:0-3553 GCA_038235795.1 Lysobacterales bacterium
CGTCTTCGATCACTGGTAAATGGCGGATGCGGCTGTCGGTCACCAGTTGCATGCACATGTCGGTGTTGTCGTGCGGGGACACGCTGACGACCTGCGCGGTCATGATGTCGCGCACCGGTGTGTCCTTGGACGAGCGCCCCTGCAATACGATCTTGCGCGCGTAGTCGCGCTCGGACAGGATCCCGGCCAGGCGCGGCCCTTCCATCACCAGCAGGGCGCCGATGCGGCGCTCGGCCATCAACCGGACCGCATCGATCACCGGCGCATCCGGGGCGATCGAATGAACTTCAGGCGATTTCGTGTCCAGCAGTTGACGCACCGTGCGCATGGCTCGCTCCTTGCAAAATGTGTGGCAATTCCGAGTCTACTCCGGCCGCCGGTTGCCAGCGGTCCACCAGGTACAGCGGGCGTTGCTTGGACTCCTCGTACAGGCGTCCAAGATATTCGCCGATCAATCCCAATGCGACCAGTTGCACGCCGCCAAGGAACAGGATCACCGACATCATCGTCGGCCAGCCCGCGACCGCGTCGCCCCACAAGATCGCCTTGAGGATGATCCAGCTGCCATAAGCGAACGCGACCAGCGCACTGGCGACGCCCAGGTAGGTCGCCACCCGCAGCGGCGCGGTGCTGAAACTGGTGATGCCCTCGAGCGCGAAATTCCACAGCTTCCATGCGCTGAACTTGCTCTTGCCGGCGATCCGCGGCCCGCGCTCGTAGGGAATCGCAATCTGGTTGAAACCGATCCAGCCAAACAGGCCCTTCATGAAGCGGTGGCGCTCGCGCAGCTGCCGCAGCGCCGCCAGCGCGCGCGGTGACAGCAAGCGGAAGTCGCCGGTGTCGCGCGGGATCGGCGTCTTTGACAGGCGCCCGATCAGCCGATAGAACCCGTGCGCGGTCGCGCGCTTGAACACGCCGTCGCCCTCGCGCGCGACGCGGGTGCCGTGCACGTCATCGAACCCTTCGCGCCACTTGGCGATGAACTGGGGCAGCAATTCCGGTGGATCCTGGCCATCGGCATCCAGGATCAGCGCGGCGCCATGCTCGACGCGGTCAAGGCCGGCGGTCAGCGCGATCTCCTTGCCGAAGTTGCGCGACAAACGCAGCAGCGCGATGCGCGGATCGCGCGCTGCCAACTCGTTCATGACCTGCCACGTCGCATCCTGGCTGCCGTCATCGACATACAGCAATCGAGCCTCCAGGCCCTCGCGTTCGACTGTGTCCAGCGCGGCAGCAATCCGGGGTTGCAGGCTCGGTAGCGCCTCGGCCTCGTTGTAGGCCGCGATCACCACGGTCAGGCAACGCTCGGCAGTCGGGATCTGGTGCATTCCAGCGATGGTAAGCCAGCGGCGCCGGCCTTGCTCGACAGCGGGCTCAGTCCAGCGTGCGCAGGTAGCCCGGGCCACCGATCTGGCGCATCTGTCGCTGGATCGCATTGGCGCGCCGCTGCACGTATGGGCCGGGGCGGGCGGCGTTGTAGCGCTTCGGACTGGGCAGCACCGCCGCCAGCCGCGCGGCTTCGGCTGGCGTCAGGCGCGAGGCGTCCTTCCGGTAAAAATTCCGCGATGCCGCTTGCGCGCCATACACGCCGTCGCCGAATTCGGCGATGTTGACGTAGACCTCCAGGATGCGCTGCTTCGGCCACAGCAGCTCGATCAGCGCGGTGTACCAGACCTCCACCCCTTTGCGCAACAGCCGCGTCCAGCCGCTGCCGTTCCACAGGAACAGGTTCTTGGCGGTCTGCTGGCTGATGGTGCTGGCGCCGCGCAGGCGACGCACCGGCTTGCCGCGTTTCTGCGCACGCTCGGTCATTCGCTCGTTGTGGACTTGCGCCTTTTCGATCGCATCGAAATCGAAGCCCCGGTGGTGGGCGAAGTTCTGGTCCTCCGACGCCACCACCGCCAGCGGCAGGTTCGGCGAAATCTTCGTCATGTCGCGCCAGTCGTGGGTGATCCGGAACGTGACGTCGCCGGCAAACACCGCATCCAATTGGCGCGCGACCATGAACATCGAGAACGGCGGGTCGATGAAGCGCAGGGCCACGACCTGCATCGCGCTGAGCACGATGAGCAGCAACGGCAGCTTCCATAGCCAGCTGCGCCAGCGGCGGCGACCCGTCCCCCTAGCCGCGTCCGTGCTCATGCGCTCGCCCGCGCCTGCTTGCGAAACCTGCCCATGTTCCCCATATCCTTGACCACGCGCTTCCCCTGCCCATTTGCCGGCATTATCCGCAGCCCGGCTGCCCGACGATATCCGCATGAACACACATAATCCGCACGACCTGCAACTGCGCTTCCTGCTGCCCACCGCCGGCGTTCGCGGCGTTGCGGTGCAACTGCAGGACACGTGGGAGGCCATGGCCGAGCGCGCCGTCTACCCCCGGGCCGTGGCCGAACTGCTGGGCGAGGCCGCCGCAGCGGCAGCGCTGTTCACCGGCCACGCCAAGGTCGATGGCCGGCTGTCGGTGCAACTGCGCAGCCAGGGACCGCTACGCACGGTGTTCGCCGAATGCACGGCGGCCGGCACCCTGCGCGGCATCGCCCAACTGGACGAAGCCGTGCTGGAGGGGCGCATGCCGCCACCCTCGCGCGACCTGCGCGCGCTGGGCCCCGATGCGCTGCTGGCGATCACCATCGAAAATCCCGCGCTCGGCGGGCGCGAACCGATGCGCTACCAGGGCTTGGTGGAAATCGACGCGGAGAGCCTGGGCGAAGCATTCGAGGGCTACTTCCGGCAGTCCGAACAGCTGCCGACCAGGCTGCTGCTTGCCTGCGATGGCGGGCGCGCCGCCGGCCTGATGCTGCAGACCTTGCCCGGTGACGAGGGCGATGACGACGGCTGGAGGCGGGTCGGCGCGTTGTTCGAGACGCTTGCGCCGGCGGAATTGCTGGCGCTGTCGCCGGCCGAGGTGGTGCGTCGCCTGTTCCACCAAGAGTCACCGGAACTGCTGGGCGAACAGGACCTGCAGTTTGCCTGTTCCTGCTCGCGCGATCGGGTCGGCGCCATGCTGGTTTCACTGGGGCGTGAGGAAGCCGCGGCGGCGGTGGCGGCAGGCGCTGGACAGGCCCACGTGCGCTGCGAGTTCTGCGGCCAGGACTATCGTTTCGACGAAGATCAACTCGCCATTCTGTTCAGGAACGCAGCGGCCGAACTCCCCGCCGCACCTGGGATACAGTGAACTCAGGCACGCGCTTGGGTACTCGATTCAGGCCATTTTGCGCATTGTTAAATAATCATAAATCCACTACGATCGAGTGTCCGGGAAGCTGAACTTCCCTGTTCGCGACTTGTCTCACACAAACCATGCGCGTCCGCCTGCCCTACATCGCTGTCACCCTGCTCGCCCTGGCCTGCGCCAGCGGTGTTGCACAGGCACAGTCGAAGCCGGGCAAACGCGATTCCGCCGTGGTTCCCGTGCTCAACAAGGACAGTGGCAAGCTCGAAGCCGTATTGCTGCTGGAACCGACCACCACCAGTGTCGGCAGCCGCTGGCGTTTCGGCAGCACCACGCTCGAGGCGACCTACGGCCTGCAGAACGGCGACTCGCTGGCCC
>JBBSTP010000230.1:0-3479 GCA_038235795.1 Lysobacterales bacterium
GATCAGAACACCGCCCCCGACCACATGTCCAACGACCCGCGCAGCAAGTTCCATGATCCGTCCGCGCTCGAGCGCGGCATCGGCATCCGCTTCAACGGCGTGGAACGACACAACGTCGACGAGTACTGCATCAGCGAAGGCTGGGTGCGCTTGCCGGTCGGCAAGTCGCTGAATCGGCGCGGCCAGCCGATGACGATGAAACTGCAGGGTAAAGTCGAGGCCTGGTATCTGGACGAGGGCCAGGACGGCGATGTCGAAACCCCGGCTGACTGAGTTCACGCATTGGCGCCACGGTCATCCGTGTCGGCGCACACTGGAGGCCATCTCGTACGAGGATTCCGTCATGCGCTTCCGCAACGGCCTGTCCCTCTCACTTTCCGCGGCGCTGCTACTCGCGCTATCCGGCTGTGCTTCCACCGGGCCAACCGGCATGCTGGCGGCTGATGCACCACGTGCCCTGCCCGACGTCGGCCCGGTCAGCGTGAACTGGAGCGATCCGGCCACGTTCACCGAGTTGCGCCTGAGCAGCAACCGCTGGGCCGCCTCCGAGGGCGACTGGCTGCAGGAGCTGGCGCACTACATGCGCAAGCGCGCGCAACACCGATTGTCGCCAGGCGAGCGCCTTGAATTGACCATCGTCGACATCGATCGCGCCGGCCAATTCGAGCCTTGGCGTGACATCAACCTGCAGAACACCCGCATCATTCGCGACCTCTATCCGCCGCGGATGACCCTGCAGTTCCGTCATATGGATGCGAGCGGGGCGGTGGTGGCCGAGGGTGAGCGCAAGCTGACCGACCCGGCCTTCCTGCTGCATGCCAGCCCGATCAACAGCACGGATCCGCTGCGCTATGAAAAGCGGATGATCGATGCCTGGATACGACGCGACCTGGATACCGCCTCGCGCTGATTGACCAAACCCATCCCGGATGTGTCGAAAGCCGCCTGGTTGGCGGCTTTCGCGTTTTCGATCAGTGGATTGCGCGCAAAGTGCACTGCATGGCGCTGCCCTTCACAGGCGCGATTCCCGCTGGCACCGACTCCATCGGCGCATGCGTGGTTCCGTCGCATGCCGGGCGCATGGCCGCAAACACCTCGCTATGCTCGCTCGCAATC
This sequence comes from Lysobacterales bacterium, assembly GCA_038235795.1. Classification (GTDB taxonomy): domain Bacteria; phylum Pseudomonadota; class Gammaproteobacteria; order Xanthomonadales; family Xanthomonadaceae; genus Thermomonas. Next base: position 1,117 of record JBBSTP010000230.1, read on the forward strand.
AAGTTGGCTGTGAAAAGACCATGATCAAGAGCGCGTTCTTCGTCCTGCGCATTACCCTTGCCTGGGGCCTGGCGGTGATGCTGGTAGCAGGCCTGTATTCAAGCGTTCCACTGATCGGCAGGTTCGAGTTCCCCATGGTGTTGGCCGGGATGGCGACGATGGCGTTGGTCGTCACCGGCGCGTTCTCGCACCTCAATCGCGTCCGCCTGATCGCCGGGCATATCAATGACGGTGCACTCGACAACCGCCAACGGCGACAAATCGAGATCCCGTTCGAAGCCGGCGAAGCCTTCGACCTGCTGGATGCCGCGATCCGCGAACTACCCGGCATCGAACAGGTCGAAAGCGCGCGCGACAGCCTGCAGATCCGCGCCAAGCTCACCCGCCCACGCGCCTACGGCGAACCACCGTTGCGGCGCTACAACCCGCTGCTGTGGTTTGGCGTGACCCGTAACCAGATCCTGGCCACCGTCACCCCTGGCCACGACGCGGGCAGCGCATTGCTGATCTGCGAACCCGAGAATCCGGCGTGGAGCGACTGGTTCCTGGTCGATGACGGCACCAACTACGAGAATGCCGAAGCGATCACCCGCGCCATCACCCGCCGCGTGGCCGAGCGCCGTCGCGGTGAGCAGGCCAGCGTGGCGCAGACCCAGAGCGAAAAGGAACTCACCGTCGCCAAGCTCAGCCGCCTGCATGCGCAGGTGGAACCGCATTTCCTCTACAACACCCTGGCCAGCGCGCAACTGTTGACCCGAAGCGATCCCGTTCGTGCCGAGCAAATGCTGGGCCATCTGATCCAGTACCTGCGCAATTCATTACCGGATGCGGATGATGCGATGTCGAGCCTGGGCCCCGAACTGGAACGCGCACTGGCCTACCTGGAAATCCTCAAGATCCGCATGGGCGACCGCCTGTCGGTGCAGGTCGACGTGCCAGCAAACCTGCGCGCGACCCCACTGCCGCCAATGATGCTGCAGACCCTGGTCGAGAACGCGATCAAGCATGGGCTGGAACCACGCACCGGCGGTGGCACCGTGTGGATTCGCGCGCGCCGCTTTGATGACGGCATGATCGCGGTTACCGTCGCCGACGACGGCGAAGGTCTGAACACCAAGAACAGCGGCACCGGCATCGGCCTGAAGAACGTGCGCGAGCGCCTGCGCTTGATGTTCGGTGGCAAGGCTGCACTGGCGGTGATCGCCAACTTCCCGACCGGGGTCGCCGCCACGATTACGGTTCCAGCAGTTGGCGCGGCTTCGGCCAGCAGCAATACGTCCACCGAAAGCAATCACGATGTCTGAGATCGTGCGTACTTGCATCATCGCCGAGGACGAAGCCCTGCTGCGGCAGGCACTTGTCGAGCAGCTGCGTGCCGCATGGCCGGATCTGCAGGTGCTGGCCGAGTGCGAGGACGGCGCCAGCGCGGTCGAGGCGCTTGCCGAATACACCCCGGACGTCGCCTTCCTCGACATACGCATGCCCGGGCTGACCGGGCTGGAAGTCGCCACCGCCGCCGCGCAGGCCAGCCCGCGCACGCAGATCGTGTTCGTGACCGCGTACGACCAATACGCCATCGATGCGTTCGAACGCGGCGCGATCGATTACCTGCTCAAGCCGGTCCAGCCCGAGCGCCTGGCCGCGACAGTGGAGCGCCTGCAGGCACGCACCGGCAACCCGGACGCGGCCACGCTGGCCGCCTTGATCGAACGCCTGGGCGCGGCGCCCCGCAGCGGCGATGCGCGCGAACCACTGACCTGGATCACCGCCAGCGCCGGCAAGGAAACCCGGCTGATCCTGGTCGACGAGGTCGCCTACTTCCGCGCCGATAACAAGTACACCACCGTAGTCACCGCCGAGGGCGAAGCGCTGCTGCGCACGCCGATCAAGGAACTGGTGGCAGTACTGGATCAAGCCAGCTTCAAGCAGATCCATCGCTCGACCATTGTCAATCTCAAGGCGATCGCCGGGATCACCCGCGACGACGCCGGCCGCGGCATCGTCCGCCTGAAGAACCGGCCGGAAACCCTGACCGTCAGCGTGCCGTTCATGGCCCTGTTCCGGCACATGTAAGCAAGTAAGACTGCCAGCGGTCAGGCTGAGCGTTCGCCGCCCCGGCACGCATCCGCGCGTGATTGCATTACCCCGCGCTCGCGCGCATTACCGGTCAGCGACGCGGCGCGTGTGAATGCCTCACATGCTTCATCCAGGCGACCAAGTTGTTGCAACAGGTCGCCGTGCACCGCCGACAAAGGCGCGTAATCGCGCAGCTGCGGTGAATCGGCCAGGGCTTCGATAATCGCCAAGCCTGCCTCCGCACCCTGTGCGCGACTCACCGCCACCGCGCGGTTGAGTTCGACCAC
>JBBSTP010000231.1:0-3458 GCA_038235795.1 Lysobacterales bacterium
CTTTGGTGGCGGTGATCTTCAGCATGCCAGGCAGGACGAACTGGCCGGCACCCTTTTTGGAAACGGAACCCTGAATTGCACCGTCCAGGGCAGCGAGCACGGCGCGCACGTCCTTTGCGGCAATCTCACTGACTTCAGCGATGTGGGCGACCAGACCTGATTTGGTCAATGTTTCCTTGATCGGCTTTGGAGCTGCTGCTGTCGTTGCGCTTTTCTTGGCCGGAGCCGCTTTCCTCGTTGCCATTCGTGTTTCTCCTCAGGAGTGTTGTCAAGACGCGATGGACAGGATTGGATCACCGTTCGAGCGTTATGTCACCTGCAAACTCTACTCGAGGCTGCCTGCGGTCGAAAGCATAGGCTGATCTGGAGCTGTCCTTCCCGGCTGGCTGGTGATGCCAGCTCGCCGTTCCTATAATCGATGTCTTCCGCGCTTCCTGGTGCGGGTCGTCCCGCAAGCGCCAGCACCTGCGAGTCTGCCGTCGATGTTGAAGAGGACAAGGTTCGCCAAACGACTGTCCGTAGGGTTGAGCGCCTTCGCGATGGCCGGCTCGGCCCTGACCCTGGCCGGTTGGGCATCGGGCGTGCGCCGCCTCACCGACTGGTTTGACCACGACATCTCGCAGTTGCCCAACAGTGCAGTCGGGGTTTTCGCGGGAGGCGCGGCGCTGTTGCTGCTGGCGCTTGGATACCGCCGCGTCAGCGCCGTGCTGGCGCTGGTCGCCGCCCTGATCGGCGGCGCGACACTTCTGGAGCACCTGGCCCACATCAACCTGGGCATCGATGCCCTGCTGCTGACCCACGATTGGGGCCATAGCGCCACTCTGGAACCCGGCAGGATGGGCGTGCCGGGATCGACGTCGTTGCTGCTGACCGGGGCCGCGATCTTCCTGTCGATGTCCGAGCGCACGCGCAGCTGGGCGGCCGCCGGCGGCGGACTGGTGATCGCGATCGCGATCGTCTCGATCGTCGGGTACTCCTTCCAGGCGCGCCTGTTCTATACGCTCCCCGATCTCACCACCATCGCGCTGCAGACGGCGATCCTGCTGCTCGCGCTTGGCATCGCGCTGGTGGCGGCCATCCCTGACCGTCTACCCACGCGCCTGTTGATCGAAGATTCGGCGGCTGCCTTGCTGGTGCTGAGTTCGCTGCCCGGTATCGTGCTGGTGCCGATGTTGATCGGCTGGCTCACGCTGGAAGGCGAACGCTCGGGCCTGTTCGACACCGCGTTCGCCACCGCGGCCATGGCCTTGGTGCTGATGCTGCTGCTCAGTGCACTGCTCTGGCGCACCGCGGCCGCCGTCCAGCGCCATGAACGCGCGCGGCGTGAGAGCCGGGAGCGGCTGTCGGCAATGCTGGGAAGCATCACCGACGCGTTCATGACCCTGGATTCGGAGTGGCGCTACGTGTTCGTCAACGACCACAGCCAGGTGCACTGGGGCCTGCCCCGCGAGGCCATGCTCGGATTCACGATCTGGGAAAAATTCCCCGAGGCCGTCGACACCCAAGCCCACCGGCAGCTGCATCTGGCAATGGAACAGCGGACCACCGTGGAGTACGAGTACTTCCATGCTCCGATGAACAAGTGGTACGGCAGCCGGGCCTACCCTACAGAGAGTGGCGGCCTGGCGGTGTATTCGCGCGACATCACCGAGTCCAAGCGGGTTGAGCAGCAGCGCAACGCCCGTCTCGCCGTCACCCAGGTATTGAGCCAGGCGGGGGACGCGAAGGAAGGGGCCCGCGGCGTATTGCGTGCCATATGCGAGAACCTCGGCTGGGATGTCGGTTTCTTCTGGACCATAACCGGGGACGGGCAGGCGCTGGCGTGTCTGGAAAGCTGGAATCGGCCCACGCTGCTGTTGGCCGAGTTCAGGGAAGAGAGTTGCAGCCACAAATTCAGAATCGGCGAAGGCATTCCGGGCAGCGTTTGGGCGAGCGGTGAACCTATCTGGCTGCGGGATCTGCCGAGCGAATCCAGCCTCCCCAGAGCTGCAACCGTCGCCGAGAATGGGCTTAACAGCGTCTTCGCAAGTCCCATCATGGAGGGCGATCAGACCCTCGGCGTCATTGAGTTCTTCACCCATCGCATCTGGGAGGCGGACGCTGGTCTTCTGGAACTAATGGGGACCGTCACCGGGAGCGTCGGCCAGTTCATCCAGCGACGGCGCGCCGAAGAGGAGCGCAGGGTGTCCGCCGAACGCTTGAACCTCGCCCTGTCCGCCGCCAACCTTGGCGACTGGAGTTGGGATGCCGCAAGCGACCTGGTCACACTCTCCGACCGGGCAGCCGAGACGTTCGGCGTTCCACTTGGCGCCCACATGACGGGAACCGCGATGCAGGACCTGGTGCACCCGGCTGACCAAGAGCGAGTCAGGCGGGAGGTCGAGCGGGTCCTTGCCGAGCGGGTTCAATACGATATTGAATACCTGTTGAACAAAAGGGACGGTACGCAGCAATGGGTCGGGGTGCTGGGTCGGGCCAACTTCGACGCCGCCGACCAGGTCGTTGGAATGTACGGGGTGGTCCAGGACATCACCGAACGCAAGCGTCTCGAAGAATCGTTGAGGTCGAGCGAGGAGCGACTGCGACTGGCCTTGGATGCCGGGCACATGGGCGTTTGGGACTGGAACGTCCGCACCGGCGACCTCCAATGGTCGGACAGTCTCGAACCGCTACACGGCCTCGCTCCCGGCACGTTCGGCGGGACGATCGAGCATTTCCAGCAACTCATCCATCCGGATGATCGGGAGATGGCAAACACCACCATTCGACAAGCGCTGGAAACGTGCGGCGAGTATTACATCGAGTTCCGCAATCAAAGGGAAAATGGCGGCAACCACTGGATTGCCGGGTCGGGAAAAGTCTTCCCAGGTGACGATGGCAAGCCGCTGCGGATGCTCGGCGTCGGCCTGGACGTGACGCAACGCAAACGGGCCGAGCAGACGGCACGCTTCCTTGCAGACGCCAGCGCCGCCCTCACCGAGCTGGTGGACCTCGATAGCACGCTGCAGAAGGTGTCCTCCCTCGCTGTGCCGTCCTTTGCGGACTGGGCGACCGTCGACTTGGCCGAGGCCGACGGCTCCTTGCGGCGGGTTTCCGTGTCCCACATCGACCCAGGCAAGGTGCAACTGGCCCATGAGGTGCACCGCCGCTTCCCCCCCGACCCCGCAGCGCCGCAGGGCGCCTGGAACATCCTCCGTACGGGCCGGTCGGAGATCGTCCCGGAGATCACCGACGACATGCTCGTGCAGTCCCTCAACGATGACGAGCAGCTCGGCATCATCCGGGAGCTGGGGCTAAGGTCGTACATCGGCGTGCCATTGACCGTGCGCGGCTACACGGTGGCCGTCATCACCTTCATCAACGCCGAATCCGGTCACCGCTACGACCACATGGACCTCGCCGTGGCGGAAGATCTGGCGAGCCGAGCGGCCATCGCCATCGAGAACGCCCAGCTCTAC
>JBBSTP010000232.1:0-3405 GCA_038235795.1 Lysobacterales bacterium
CCCACTTCAACCGATTCCGGGCGCGTCCATTGCCGGAGGATGGCTTCTTGCAGGGCAGCCGCATATTGCTTGCCCAGGCTCGGATCCTGGCCCCGATTGCCTGGCGGTGGCGACGCCTGGCTGGTGCCCGCGGCCTGCAGGGCCTTGGCATCCGCCAATTGCTGCGCGCGCATTTCGGCGCGCATCCGCTCGCGCGTTGCTTTCTCGCGCTGCTGCTGGATTTCGGCAATCTGCTGCTGTTTCTGCCGGTCCGCGGCACCCTGCTTTTGCGCATCAAGGTCGACCTGCGGTGGCTGCCGGCGCTTGTTCTCCTGTTCGCGCGGCGCCTTGGCCACTTCGGTTGAAACCGCATCGCGCTGCACTTTTTCCTGCTCGACCGTCTCCGGCAATGGCACCGGCGCTGGCGGCACAGGTGTTTGTTCGACCATCGGTGCTGGCAACGGATCGGGAGGCGACGGTTGGTCGGGTGCTTGCTCCGGCTCGACGACCGGCGGCTGCCGGGGCTGCGGATTCCGCTGCAACGCACTGCGCATCGCCGCGCTCAGCGCGGACGGATCAATCAGGTCGGCTTCGATCACCTCGCCCTGCGCCGGCTCCACGATGTTGCTGCGGGTCCAGTACAAGCCGGCAAGCATCAGTACCAACAGCAGCACGTGCAAGCCAAGTGCCTGCAGCAGAGCGCGCTGGGTATCGGCGCGCGTCTCCTTCATCCGCCTGCCTTCATGCCGGCACCATCACTTGCGCGGCTGAGCCGCGGCCGGGGCCGGGTCGCCCATCAACCCGGCACGGCTGACCTTGGCCTGGGTTTGCAACAACGACAGCACGTCATACACGGTCTGGTAATTGGCGTCGCGGTCCCCAGCCACATACACGGGCTGGGTCGGGTCGGCCTGCATGAACGCAGATACCTTCGCGACCAGCTCACGCCTGTCCACCGCCTGCGGGCGGTCCAGACCCTCGTAGGCCAGCGACAGGCTGCCGTCGCTGGCCACCTGCACCACGATGGGCTTTTGCTTGCTCTGCTCCAGCGGCTTGGCATCGGACTGCGGCAAGTTGACGTCCACGCCGACGTTGAGCAGCGGCGCGGTGACCATGAAGATGATCAGCAGCACCAGCATCACGTCGATGTAAGGCACGACGTTGATGTCGGCCTTGAGCTTCGTCCTGCGGTGGCGGCGGCTGCCGCTGTTGAGAGCCATTGCGTCCTCAGTCTTCCGGGTGGGCCTGGCGCTGCAGGATCGAGGAGAACTCCTCGCTGAAGGTCTCGTAGCGCACCGCCATGCGCTCGGCGCGGGTGGCGTAGCGGTTGTAGGCCCAGACCGCCGGGATCGCGGCGAACAGGCCCATCGCCGTTGCAATCAGCGCCTCGGAGATACCCGGCGCAACCGTGGCAATGGTCGCTTCCTTGACGTTGGCCAAACCCTGGAACGAAATCATGATGCCCCAAACGGTGCCGAACAGGCCCACGTACGGGCTGATCGAACCGACGCTGGCGAGGAACTCCAGGTTGTGCTCAAGCCCGTCGAGTTCGCGCGACGCCGACGCCCGCATCGCCCGTTGCGCGCCTTCCAGCTGCATGCGCGCGTCCACCCCACGGCGCTGGCGGATGCGGTTGAACTCGCGCATCCCGCCTTCGAATATCGCCTCCAGGCCTTCGACCTGGCGGTTGCGTTCGCTCGCGCCGGCATAGAGCTTGGACAGTTCGGCGCCGGACCAGAATTGTTCCTCGAAGCGGTCGGCTTCACGCTCGGCGCGATCCAGGATTCGCTTCTTGCGAAAAATAATCAGCCATGAGGCCAGCGAGGCGAACAGCAGCAGGACCATCACCAGTTGCACCGGCAGGCTGGCGTGCAGGACCAGCTGAATCATGTCAAAACCGCCGCTGGCCTGCGGCGCGATGGCTTGCGAGCCGCTATCGGCCAGTTCCACCGCACTGCCGATGTCGTTTTCTGGCAGCGCCTGTGGCAGCGATTGCAGCATGGTCGACACGGGCATCATCACTCTCTCTCCACGAAAAGTTTCAATTCGGATTGCAGCGGTCCGGGAATCGGGCGCGGGCGGAACGTCGACGCGAGCAGCGCCGCGACCCGCACCTTTGCCTCGATCAACAATATGTCGCCAAGATGAATCCGCTGTGCCATGACGAAGCTGGCCCCGCGGCATTCAAGCAGGTGCACGCTGACTTGCAGCTGATCATCCAGGCGCGCCGGGGCGCGGAAGTCGATGTTCATCGCCCGCACGACGAACATCAGGTCGTCGCGTTCGCGCAAGCGCTCCTGGCCAAAACCTCGCGCGCGCATCCATTCACTACGGGCGCGTTCCAGGAACGCCAGGTAGCGCGCGTGGTAGACCACGCCGCCTGCATCGGTGTCTTCCCAGTACACCCGCACGGGCCAGGAGAATGACTCAGTCATGTTCAGGAAACTTCACTCTGACCTCTTTTCCTCGTCCGGCGCGCGCTCGCGTTCGGCCTCGAACAACCCGCTGGTATTCGCCTTCGGCTTGAAGCCAAGGTGGCGGTACGCCCGCGCGGTGGCCATGCGCCCGCGCGCGCTGCGCACCAGGTAGCCCTGCTGGATCAGGTAGGGCTCGATCACGTCTTCCAGCGTGCCACGCTCCTCGCTCAGCGCCGCCGCCAACGATTCCACGCCAACCGGACCGCCATCGAAGGCATCGATGATGATCGACAGCATGCGCCGGTCAAGTTCGTCGAAGCCCTGCGGATCCACCTTGAGCATGTCCATCGCCGCACGCGCCGTGGCGGTGTCGATCGCGCCATCGCCCCGGACCTGGGCGTAGTCGCGGACCCGCCGCAGCAAGCGGTTGGCAATACGCGGGGTGCCGCGCGAACGACGGGCGATCTCGCCGGCACCTTCCGGCGCGCAGCTGATGCCGAGGATCTGCGCGGAGCGGCGCACGATCCGGGTCAGGTCTTCGGTCGAATAGAACTCCAGCCGCTGCACGATACCGAAGCGGTCGCGCAATGGCGCGGTCAGCAACCCGGCGCGGGTAGTGGCGCCAATCAGGGTAAACGGCGGCAGGTCCAGCTTGATCGAACGCGCGGCCGGGCCTTCGCCGATCATGATGTCGATCTGGTAGTCCTCCATCGCCGGATACAGCACCTCTTCCACGACCGGGGACAGGCGATGGATTTCGTCAATGAACAACACATCGAACGGCTGCAGGTTGGTCAGCAGTGCAGCCAGGTCGCCGGCCCGCTCGATCACCGGCCCGGAGGTCACCCGCAGGTTGACCCCCAGCTCGTTGGCGATCACGTGGCTCAGCGTGGTCTTGCCGAGTCCCGGCGGGCCAAAGATCAGCACATGGTCCAGCGCCTCGCCGCGACCCTTGGCAGCCTGGATGTAGATGTCCATCTGCTCGCGTACCGGTTGCTGGCCGAGATAC
>JBBSTP010000233.1:0-3400 GCA_038235795.1 Lysobacterales bacterium
CGTTTTGTCGCGCAGCTGCAGCCGATTGCAGCCGCGTATGCGCGCAATGAAGCCGCCACCGCGCTGCGCATGATCATGGCGCTGGCCGATGAAGCCAACCAGTACATCGACGCGCACAAGCCTTGGGTGCTGGCCAAACAAGACGGCGCCGAGGCGCAGCTGCAGGCGGTGTGCACGCAGGGACTGAATCTGTTCCGCGTGCTTGCGGTGGCACTGGCGCCGGTGATGCCGCGCGTGGCTTGGCAGGTCGAAGCCTTCCTCGCAGCCCCGGTCAGCGAGTGGAACGCGCTTGCACAACCCTTACTCGCGCACCGAATCCAGCCCTATACACCGCTGTTCACCCGTATCGACCTCAAGCAGATCGAAAAGATGATCCACGCCAGCAAGGACACCCTCACGCCTGCACCGGTTGCAGCGACAACGACGCCTGTTAGCAACGTTGTGAATCCACCCTCACCCCAGCCCTCTCCCGCCAGCGGGAGAGGGAGTGAATGCATCGGCATCGATGAGTTCGCCAGGCTCGACCTGCGCATCGGCAAGGTACTCGAGTGTGGCTTCATCGAGGGCTCGGACAAGCTGCTGCGCTTCCTGCTGGATGCGGGCGAGCTTGGCCGGCGACAGATCTTTTCCGGCATCCGCGCCAGTTACGCGGAGCCCGACAAACTGGTGGGCCGCAACGTGGTGTTCATCGCCAACCTGGCGCCGCGCAAGATGCGTTTCGGCATCAGCGAAGGCATGATTTTGTCGGCCGGCTTCGATGGCGGCGGGCTGTCGCTGCTGGATGCTGACGCCGGCGCGCAGCCGGGCATGCCGGTGAAGTGAGCGCACGCGCGCCGATTGGATCCAGGGAACTGGTCGAACGTCTCGACCGCATCCTCCCGCAGACCCAGTGCCGGCAATGCGGCTATGAGGGATGCCGGCCTTATGCAGAGGCGATGGCCAACGGCGATGCCGGTGTCGACCATTGCCCACCCGGTGGCGATGCAGGTGCCCGCGCGCTGGCGCACGTGCTGGGCGTGCGCGCGAAGCCTTTCGATCGCAGTCGCGGCGACCATCAAACACCTTTGGTCGCGATGGTCGTTGAAGCCGACTGCATCGGCTGCACCAAATGCATCCAGGCCTGCCCGGTGGATGCGATCATCGGTGCCAGCAAGCATATGCACGTGGTGATCGAGCCGCTGTGCACCGGCTGCGGGCTATGCGTGCCACCGTGTCCGGTGGATTGCATCGTGATGATCGCCAGCGTCGAGCAATAGCCCCCCGGATACCTTCTTTCCCGGTGCGTGCGAACATCCTGTTCGACGCACCGCCGTGCGCCATCCATGGCGCACTTTACGAAGGCATCCGCGTGTCTACCGCACGACGCCTTTTGGCTTGCCTAGCGGGAGGACGCCTCGCAGGCATCGCAGATGCGCTCGACCTTGTAACCCTTCGCGCGCAGTTTCTCGACGAGGCCATCTGTGCCAAGCAGGTGCAGGCTGCCGACCACCACCAGGGTGTCGTCCTGCTTGGAGCCTGTCAGGCGCTGTTCGAGCAGCGGTAGCCACGCATTGTTGCGGTCGACGTCGAGCAGCTTGTAGGACACGGGCGTCCTCTTCGCCATGTCCGCGCGCATCTCGCTGTCGAGCTTGGCGACGTCGCCGGCACGCCACCAGCCGTGCATGTCCTGCAGCTGCGTGACCGCCTTGCTTGGATCGTCCAGGAACTCGTCAAGTCCCTGCACCTGCTCGGCATACGGCACCGCGTCCATTGCTCGAAATTGCGCTTCGACGGTTTCCAGTCCGACCGCTGGCTTGCCGGCCTTGGCCGCGCGCGCCATCAGGTCTTGGTCGACACCCAATTCGGCCTTGAAACCCATTGCCTGGGTCATGCCCAGCACCAGGCCGAGACTCACCGCCCACGGCTCGCTTTGCTCAACCGTCTGGACCGAGCCGCCCTTCGCTGCCAGCGCGGTGCCCAGCTTGTCCAGCGTAGGCTTGGGCAGCACAGTGCTCAATGACTTGCCTTCGTTATAGGCCATGTACTTGCGCGCCAGAACCATGGTTTCCGGTGCGGTCATCTCGCGTGGATCGATCTCGAAGACCAGGGTCTCGGCATCGTCGAACGCACGGTCGATCTCGACCGGCAGCGGGTAATCATCGGGCTTGAGCAGGTGGAACGAGCCCAGCAGATAGATGCTGTTATCTGCATCCGAAACCTTCCACAGCAAGGGCCTCTGGTTCGACGTGGTTTTGCCGGCAACAGGTGCAGGTTGGTGCGCCGATGCGAGCGGCATGGCGGCGGACATGGCCAGCGCGGTAGCCAGCGCGAGCGTGGAGAGGCGGAGCTTCAATGGCGGGTCCTTTCGATGTGCGATGTGCAATCTGTTGATGTGTGTGGTGCAGCGTCAGTGGGCCGATTTTGCGTAGGTCTTCTCGCCGGCCTCGATGGCCAGGTCCAACCGGTTTTCGGGCGGGGGCAACGGGCAGGTGGCGAACGGCGTGAACGCGCACGGCGGGCTGTAGGCGTGGTTGAAGTCGATCACCACGTTGCCCTGCGCATCCGGCACGGGTGCATCGATGAAACGGCCTGCACCGTAGCTGCCATGGCCGCTGGTGCGGTCGGCAAACACCAGGAACAACGTGCCCTCGCCTTCGTCCAGCGCTTCAAGGCGGTACGTCTTGCCACCCCGCTGGAACTCGAGCACGCCGGGATTGGCCATGTCGTCCGTGCTGCCGATGATGTTGGCGATCGGCATCGTCCTGCCCGCGGGATGCGGAGTCAAATGCGCCTTGACCTGCCAGTCCTGCGCTTCCGGCCAATAGTCGAGGCCGGCGAAGTGCAGGCGGGTGTCGGCATCGGCGTGTTTCACCCGCAACCGGTAGCCACCGGCGCGCACGATGACGGTCGCCACGCCCTTGCCGTCGTCGAACGTGATCCTGCTTGGACCGTCAGGCTGGGTGTCGTCGCGCAGGGGCACCGTGCCTGTGGCCGGCACGTCATCCACCTTGACGGCCACGCCCGGTTCCGGCGCGAAGGTCAGCTTGTCTCCGCGCACCGTGAGCACGCCCAAATGCTCTGGGCCCATGCCCAGGCGAATGCCGTTGTCGGTGTCGCTGCCAAGTCGGTGCGCGCCCTGTCCCAGCACATGCAGGCCAATCAAACTGGCCCAGCCGTCCGGCTTGGTCAGGCGCGTCAGGCGTTGTGCGCGCCAGTCCTGCTGTTGCTTGACGAATTGCTCCTTCACAAGCGCCGCTTGCGCCGTCGTTTCAACGACCGCCTCGGCCGGTTGAGGAGTTTGCTGGCAGGACGCGCACAACAGCCCGACCGCCAGCAGTGTCGCACCCTGTTTCATCATCGTCCGCGCAGGAACCATCGATCCATCTCCGCCAGGTTGAAGCGCGTCCAGGTTGGACGGCCA
>JBBSTP010000234.1:0-3396 GCA_038235795.1 Lysobacterales bacterium
CTCATCGCGATCTTGAAGCCGCGGCCTTCCTCGCCCAGCACGTCGTCGGCCTGCGCCACGTAGTCGTTGAATTCGATCTCGCAGGTCGCCGAGGCGCGAATACCGAGCTTGGGCTCGGTCTTGCCACGATGGAAGCCGGCGCGGTCGCCATCGACCATGAATGCGGTGATGCCACGCGCGCCCTTGTCCGGATCTGTCATCGCGAACAACACGAAATACTTGGCCACCGGGCCGGAGGTGATCCAGCTCTTCTTGCCGTTGATCAGGTACGTGCCATCAGCCTGCCGGGTCGCCTTGCAGCGCATCGCGGTCGCGTCCGAACCCGACTGCGGCTCGGTCAACGCGAACGCACCGATCTCGCGGCCCTCGGCAATCGCGCGCACGTACAACTGCTTCTGCGCCTCGGTGCCGAACTGCAGGATGCCATTGCAGAACAGCGAGTTGTTCACGGAGACAATGGTGCTGTGCGCCGCATCGGCGGCCGCGATTTCGATCATCGCCAGCACATAGCTGATCGGATCCATGCCGGCGCCACCATATTCGGCCGGCACTTCGATGCCCATCAGGCCGTTCTCGCCGAGGGTGCGGATGTTCTCCAACGGGAATTCACCGGTGCGGTCGTGGTGTTCAGCGCTTGGTGCGATTTTTTCCTGCGCGATGCGACGGGCCACGTCCTGGATCATCAGCTGTTCTTCGGTGAATCCAAAATCCACGGGCCTGCTCCGGGTCGAGTGCAATGGACTGCAATTGTAGCTCCACGCCCCCGCGAACCCCAGCGCAGTCCTTGGGTTTGGCGCGACGCGACTTGACCTCGTGGGCTCATCGGCAGACACTTATCGTTGAATCGCGATGGAAAGATATAAATGGATCTGGAAGGCTGGTCGACCCGTCTGAAGGTGTTCGCCGACGCCACCCGCGTGCGCCTGCTGGCCCTGCTGGAGGGTGAAGAGCTGACCGTGGCCGAGTTGTCTGCGATCACGCAATTGGCGCAACCACGGGTCTCGACCCATTTGGCCAAGCTCAAGGACGCCGGCATCGTCCGCGACCGCCGTTCCGGCGTGTCCGCCTACTACCGCTTCGATGAAACCGTGCTCGACCCGGCGCAACGCTCGCTGTGGCAGTCGATCAGTCACGGCAGCGATGATCCGCTTTTGCGCCAGGACGCGGAGCGCGTGCCGTCGATCCTTGCGATGCGCGCCGCCGACCAGAACTGGGCGGACAGCGTGGCCGGTGACATGGAACGACACTATTCGCCCGGCCGCACCTGGGAAGCGCTCGCCCGGACCGCATTGCCGCTGCTGGCACCCGGCGACGTGCTCGACATCGCGTCCGGCGATGGCGTGCTCGCAGAATTGCTTGCCCCGCACGCCAAGCGCTATGTCTGCATCGATTCCAGCCAGCGCGTGGTCGCGGCCGCCAGCGAGCGACTGCGCCGCTATGACAATGTCGAGGTGCGCGAAGGCGACATGCATGCGTTGCCGTTCAAGGGCGGCAGCTTCGACCTTGTCGTGCTGATGCATGCGCTGACCTACGCGGAAAAACCCGCGCAGGCGGTCGCTGAAGCTGCGCGCGTGCTGCGCAAGGGCGGCCAGCTGCTGCTGTCGAGCCTTGCCAGGCACGAACACCGCAACGTGGTCGAAGCGTACGGCCACCAGAACCTGGGTTTCGCTGCCAGGGACCTGCGCAAGTTCGTGGAAAAAGCCGGCCTGCACATCACCAGCACCGATACCGTGACCCGGGAGAAGCGCCCGCCGCATTTCGAGGTAATTTCGTTGATCGGGAGCAAGCCATGACCATGTTGCAATGGCGGAATCCTGAGCGTGTTGCGGCGCTCGAAGCGGCACTGGCTAGTCGCATCCTGGTCATCGACGGGGCGATGGGCACCATGATCCAGCGCCACGAACTTACCGAAGCCGACTACCGCGGCGAACGTTTCGCCGAAGGTTACGACGCGCTGTTCAATGCCGACGGTCACGCACATGGCGAAGGCTGCGGCTGCGAGCCGCAGGACCAGCGCGGCAACAACGACCTGCTCAGCCTGACCCGTCCCGAGATCATCCGGGGCATCCACACGGCCTACCTCGATGCCGGCGCCGACCTGGTAGAAACCAATACGTTCAACTCCACGACGATCTCGCTGAGCGACTACCGGTTGCAGCACCTCGCCACCGAACTCAACCGCGAGGGCGCCGCGCTCGCGCGCGCTGCGTGCGATGACGCCGAGGCCCGCGACCCGTTGAAACCCCGCTTCGTCATCGGCGTGCTCGGGCCGACCTCGCGCACTGCCTCGCTCAGTCCGGACGTCAACCGGCCGGGCTTTCGCGCGATTACCTTCGACGAACTGGCCGAGGCCTATCGCGATGCCACACGTGGGCTGATCGAGGGCGGCAGCGATGTGCTGATGGTCGAAACCGTGTTCGACACGCTGAACGCCAAGGCCGCCCTGTTCGCCATCGACGATGTGTTCGAGGAGCTCGGCGCGCGCCTGCCGGTGCTGGTCTCCGGCACCATTACCGACGCCTCTGGCCGCACCCTGTCAGGCCAGACCGCAGAGGCGTTCTGGTATTCACTTCGTCACACACGGCCGTTGGCGATCGGGCTGAACTGCGCGCTCGGTGCCAAGGACCTGCGCCAGCATGTCGACGTGCTGTCGCAAGTCGCCGACACCCACATCAGCTGTCACCCGAACGCCGGCCTGCCGAATGCGTTCGGCGGTTACGACGAAACCCCCGAGGACATGGCGTCGGTGCTGGGCGAGTTCGCCGAGGCCGGCTTGCTGAACCTGATCGGTGGCTGCTGCGGCACGACCCCGGAACACATTGCCGCGATTGCCGATGCGGTCGCCGGCTTTGCGCCGCGCAGTATCCCTCAATTGGAAGCCGCGCGACGGGCCGCTGCGCAACAGGAAGATGCCGCATGAAGACGCCCGATACGAGGACGTTGCCGCGCAACACCCGCCTGAGTGGCCTGGAGCCGCTGCAGATCACGCCGCAATCGAACTTCATCAATGTCGGCGAGCGCACCAACGTCACCGGCAGCGCGCAGTTCAAGAAATTGATCCTGGACAATCGCCTGGATGAAGCCGTGGTGGTGGCTCGCCAGCAGGTCGAAAGTGGCGCGCAGGTGCTCGACGTCAACATGGACGAGGGCATGCTGGATTCGGAAAAGGCGATGGTGGAGTACCTGCACCTGATCGCTGCGGAACCCGACATCGCGCGCATCCCGGTGATGGTCGACAGCTCGAAGTGGAGTGTGATCGAAGCCGGACTGAAATGCCTGCAGGGAAAGGGCATCGTCAATTCGATCTCGATGAAGGAAGGCGAAGCCGAATTCCTGCGCCAGGCGCGGCTGGTGCGTCGCTACGGCGCCGCCGTGGTGGTGATGGCGTTCGACGAG
>JBBSTP010000235.1:0-3382 GCA_038235795.1 Lysobacterales bacterium
ATGTCGACGAGGCGGGAGACCAGCGCCGCCATGCTGCCGCCTGCTGCTGCGGCAACGACATGATCATGGCCGTCAAAGTGCTCGCCCTTGAGTGCGACGAAGAGCGTGCCCCCACCCGCTCGCGCGATGCGCTCGCTTCCCTCCCCCGCTGCGGCGCCCGTAGGGTGTGCAGAGCTGGGAGGGGAAACAGGGGCCGGCAGCGCGCGACTGTCGATCGCGACCGCATCGATGTCGCGGTCGGCGCCATGCAGGCGCCCGCCGGTGGCCTGCGCGATCCATGCGAGCGTGCGCGGCGTCATGGCTGCTTCTCCGCATCCTGCGGACGCAGCACTTGCACATCCATGTGCTGCGCGCCCCGCTCCACGGACACACGACGCAACTGTTCGCGGGCGATATGGGTGTCGTCGAACGGATGGCGGATGCCGGCGATTTCCTGGTAGGGCTCGTGGCCCTTGCCGGCGATCAGCACCACGTCGCTGGCGCCGGCCATGCTGAGTGCATCGGCAATGGCCTTGGCTCGATCACGCTGCACGATCACATGCGACCCATCCGCGAAGCCGGCCATGATGTCCGCGACGATCGCGTCGCCGTCTTCATTGCGCGGGTTGTCGTCGGTGACGATCGCCACGTCGGCGGCGCGTGCGGCGATCGCCGCCATCTGCGGGCGCTTGCCGGCATCGCGTTCGCCGCCGCAGCCGAACACGCAGATCAGCTTGCCAGCGGTATGTCCGCGCAGCGAGGCCAGCGCCTGTTCCAGTGCATCCGGTGTATGTGCGTAGTCGACGACGACCAGCGGCAGGCTGACGCCGTCATCGGACACCTCGCCGCCGAGGCGGTTCATCCGGCCATCGACCGGATGCAGCTGCGTCAGGATCTCGGCGATCATCGCCGGCGCCATGCCCAGCGCGAACAGGGTCGCGGCAACGGCGAGCAGGTTGTCGACGTTGAAGCGGCCCAACAGCGACGAACGCACCAGGTGCGCCTGGCCGCTGGCATGCAGCATGAAACTAATGCCGCGTGCGTCCAGTTGCAAATCCTCGGCACGCACGCTGGCACCACCGGCGCCGCGCGAACTGAAGCCGATCACGCGCAGTCGCTGACTGACCGCTTGGAACAATTCGCGACCGTAGGCGTCGTCCAGGTTGACCGCCGCGGCGCGCAGGCCTGGCCAGTCGAACAGCCGCGCCTTGGCCGCGCCGTATCTGGCCATGTCGCCGTGGTAATCGAGGTGGTCGCGAGTGAGGTTGGTGAACACCGCCACATCGAAATGCACGCCATCCACGCGGCCCTGGTCGAGCGCATGCGAGGACACTTCCATCGCCACGGTGGACGCGCCCTCGTCGCGCAATTCCGCCAGCAACGTATGCAGTCGCAACACCAGCGGCGTGGTGAAGCCGGTCGGCACGATGTTCGGATAGATGCCGGCGCCGAGGGTGCCGATCGTGCCGCAGCGCTCGCCACGCAACGTCCATGCCTGTGCAAGCAACTGCACGGTGGAGGTCTTGCCGTTGGTGCCGGTGACGCCGACCGTGGTCATCGCCGCACTGGGCTGGCCATGGAAGCTGTCGGCCATCGCGCCCATGCGCGCACGCAGGTTGACGACCGCGATTGCATCCTCGGGGGCCGGCAGTTCCTCCGGCGCCGGCGGCTCGAACAGGATCACGGCAGCGCCGGCGGCGCGCGCGGTCTCGATGAAGGCCAAACCATGGGTACCGAAGCCACCGATGGCGACGAACGCGTCACCCGTACGGATCTCGCGGCTGTCCTGCACCAGGCCGGTGATCGCCAGGTCGCTGGACAGGCTTTCGAGTTCCGGCAGCAACTCGCTGAGGAGCATGGCGCGGGTCATTGCGGCGCGCTCACGCTGCCGGCGCTCACCACCGAGGTGATGGCGTTGGCCTGCGGCGGCGCTGCATGGCCGCCAGCTATCTGCCGCTTGGCCTCGGCGATGGCCTGCGCCGCCAGCCATGCATCCAGGTCATCCGGCGCCACGTCCATCAGCCGCAGCGCGCCTTCCATCACGTTGCGGAACACCGGTGCGGACACCGTGCCGCCGACGTAGCCCTTGCTCGGATCGGGGTCGTTGACCATCACCACCATTGAAAAGCGCGGATTCTCCACCGGCACCAGGCCCGCGAAGTAACCGATATAGCGGCGCGAATAGCCGCCGGCGCTGGCCTTGCGCGAGGTCCCGGTCTTGCCGGCCACGTGGTAACCCAGGATGGCGGCGCGGGTCGCGGTGCCGCCGGTCTCGGTCACGGTCTGCATCATGTGCAGGACTTCATTGGTGATCGCCGGATCCAGCACCTGTCGCGACGGTGCGTGCTGGCCCTTGATGAAGCTGGGCGGGGTCAGCTTGCCGCCATTGCCAAGCGCCGCGTAGGCGGCGGCGATCTGCAACGGGGTGACCGACAGCGCGTAGCCATAGCTCATGGTCTGTTTGCTGGTGCCGTCCCAGCCGTCCGGCGTCGGAAACACGCCCGAGGACTCGCCAGGAAAACCGCTGCCGGTGCGATGGCCATAACCGAAGCGGCTCACGAAGTCGTAGAACTGTTGATTGCTCAGGCGCCGGGAGATCAGCGCGGCGCCCACGTTCGAGCTCTTGCGGATCACCCCGGTGGTGTCCAGCACGCCGTAGTTGTGGGTGTCGGACGTGCGGTACCTGCCATTGGCGATGGAACCGGGATTGGTGTTGAAAAGCGACGCGGGCGTGATCACGCCCGCTTCCAGCGCTGCAGCGACGGTCAGCGGCTTCATCGTCGAGCCCGGCTCGAACAGGTCGGTCACCGCGCGGTTGCGGTGCGCGTCGCGCTGGCTGGTGCCCACCGCATTCGGATTGAAGGTCGGCAGGTTGACCATCGCCAGCACCTCGCCGGTGGCGACGTCGAGAACCACCGCCGACCCGCTGCTGGCGCCGAACTGGTTGAGCGCGCTGCGCAGTTCACGATGCGCCAGGTACTGGATGCGACGATCGATACTGAGGACGAGGTCACGACCTGGCTGCGCAGCGCGGACCAGGTCCACGTTTTCGACAATGCGGCCGCGGCGGTCGCGGATGACGCGCTTGGCGCCTGGGGTGCCACGCAACCACTCGTCGAACGCCAGTTCGAGCCCTTCCTGGCCGCGATCATCGATATTGGTGAAGCCCAGTATGTGGGCCATCGCCTCGCCCTGCGGGTAGAAGCGGCGGTATTCGCGTTGCGACGCCACTCCGGGGACTTCCAGCGACAGGATCCGGTGTGCCTCGTCCGGGTTGATCCGGCGCTTGAGGTACATGAACTCCTTGTCCGCGCGCTGGCTCAGGCGGCGGCTCAATTCATCCAGCGGCATGCCCAGCGCCTGCGCCAGTTGCGGCAGCCTGGCCGGCGATTTCAGCAGTTCC
>JBBSTP010000236.1:0-3351 GCA_038235795.1 Lysobacterales bacterium
CACCATGACGTGTTGCTGATTTCCGATGGCGGCACGTTGGTACGCACCCCGGCTTCGCACATCGCCCAGGTTGGCCGCAATACCCAGGGCGTGACCCTGATGCGACTGGCCAAGGACGTGACCTTGCAGGCGATCGAGCGCCTGGATGCCTCGCTGGATAATGATGACGCCGATGACGCCGACGCGGTCAGCAGCACCGGTGCCGAGTTGTTGCAGGACATGCCTCCGGCGCATTGAGGGCGGGTTGGGCGCAGATAGAAGCCCGGCAGAATGCTGGGTTTTTTATTTTTTAGAGTTACATGAGCTTTCAGTTCGCGCTGATCATTTCCCGATCAAGCCGTTGAGCATGTCGGCCATCTCGTCGGCGTGCTCCTCTTCCTGGGCCAGGACTTCCATGAGCATGCGCTTGGTGGTGGTGTCCTTGTCGCCGATGTAGGTGATCAGCTCGCGGTAGCTGTCGATTGCGATGCGCTCAGCAATCAGGTCTTCCTTGACCATGTCGCGCAAGTCCGTGCCGGGTTTGTATTCCGCGTGGGAGCGCTTGGTGAGGGTGTCCGGGTTGAGATCGGGCTCGCCGCCCAATTGCACGATGCGCTCGGCGATCTTGTTCGCATGGGCCTGCTCCTGTTTCGCGTGCTCCAGGAATTCGGCCTTAACGGAGTCGGACAACATGCCCTGGGCCATGAAGTAGTGGCGGTAGTAGCGCAGCACGCAGACCCATTCGGTGGCGAGGGCTTCATTGAGTTTTTCAATGATGACTTCGCGGTCTGCCAGGTAGGACTGCGTCACCGCGCCTTGGTCGACATTCTTCCTGGCGTTCTCGCGCAAGGTCGCGGTCGGGGTGAAACCTTCGCTCGAGTTGGTCTGGTGCGGGGACATGGCATTCCTTGCTTGCAGCGCAATGGTGGGAGGTACACGGTTTACACCAAACGGGGTCGCCAATCAGTCAAGGCTGGCTAGCACGTGCGCGGCGGCTGACACGCGGAACTCGCCAGGCGCCTCGACGAACAATTGATTGACCACGCCGTTCTCTGCGTACAGGGCGAAGCGCTTGCTGCGCGAACCCATGCCATATGCGCTGGCATCCATCTCCAGGCCGAGCGATCGCGTGAATTCGCCATTGCCGTCAGACAGCATGCGAAGGCCTTCCGGCACGTGCTGGCTCTCACCCCAGGCTTCCATCACGAACGGATCGTTGACCGCCATGCAGGCCACGTTGATGCCGCGACGCTTGAATTCCTCGAAATGCTCGACGAAGCCGGGCAGGTGCCGTTCCGAACAGGTCGGAGTGAAGGCCCCGGGCACCGAGAACAGCACTGTTTTGTTGCCATCGAACAGGGTGCCGGTGTCGACCTTCTGGACACCGTCGTGGACGTACTGGAGGATCGCTTCCGGAATGCGTTCGCCTGGCTGGATCGACATGTTGGTTCCTTGATCGATGGGAATACACGCAGTCTAAACGCTGCCGTGTCAGCGATCGGTTAACCTTTTGTGTTGATGGTGAGGAGGACACATGGAGTTCAAGGACTACTACGGCATCCTGGGTGTCGAGCCGAGCGCAGGCGATGCGGAGATCAAGACCGCGTATCGCAGGATGGCGCGAAAATTCCATCCCGATGTCAGCAAGGAAGCTGGCGCCGAGGACAAATTCAAGGCGGTCAACGAGGCCTACGAGGCGCTTCGCGATCCGGCCAAGCGCAAGGCCTATGACCAGATGCGGGCAGGCGGATACCGGCCCGGCGACGATGTCAGGCCGCCGCCTGGCGGTTTCCACCGTGGCCAGGGTGGACAGCCTGATTTCGAGGAAATCTTTGCCGGCGGTGGCGCTGGCGGCGGCTTCAGTGATTTCTTTGAAAGCATGTTCGGCCGGCAGCGCGGGGGCTTCGAACCGCGCGGGCAGCAGCCGCGAGGTGCGGCCGGAGGTGGAATCACCCGTGCAAAACTGGCGGTACCGCTGGAATCGGTCTACAGCGGCGGCAGCGTGCGCATCGCCGTCAACGGCCGCACCCTGGACGTACGCGTGCCAAAAGGCGTCAAGCCGGGACAGTCGATCCGATTGGCCCGCCAGGGAAATGGCGGGGGCGACCTGTTGCTGGAAATCGAATACGCCGCGCATCCGCAATTCGAGGTCGATGGCCGCAACGTGATCCACGTGTTGCCGGTGGCGCCGTGGGAAGCCGCGCTGGGTGCCCGCATCAGCGTACCTACATTGGGCGGCGCGGTGGATCTCAAGATCCCGGCGGATTCCGAATCAGGACGCAAGCTGCGCCTGCGCGGGCGCGGCCTGCCGGCGGGCGGCCAGGACAGCGACGGGGACCAGATCGTGGAGCTCGAGATCCTTGCCCCGCGTGCCCACGATGATGCGCAGCGCGAGGCCTACGCGCGGATGCGCGATGCATTCGGGGACGATTGGCGGCGCGACTAGATCTGGCGGCGCCGGGTCAGGCGGCGCTCGGTGCGACGCCGACCAGGTATTGCGAGATCAACCCGGCCAGTTCCGATTCGCTGAAGGGCTTGGTGATGTACGCCTTGGCACCCTGGCGCATGCCCCAGACGCGGTCGGTGTCCTGGTCCTTGGTGGTCACCAGGATCACCGGGATGTGCTTTGTCGTGGCTTCGCGGGTGATCGAGCGGGTCGCCTGGAACCCGTTGAGGTTGGGCATCACCACGTCCATCAGGATCAGGTCGGGGATTTCCCGCTTTGCGGCTTCCACCCCGGCCGCGCCATCTTCGGCAGTCAGTGCGTCATGGCCAAGTTTTTCGATGATGCGGCGGATTCCCATCAACTGGGAGGGCGAATCGTCGACGATCAGGATGCGTGCCATGTAGGTTCCCCGTGGAGACTGTCGATTGTAGCGGCCGCGCACGCGCCCGCAAGCGTGAGATCAGTGTTTTCAGAGGCGTACCAGGGTGCGGCCTTGCGAACCACCGGCCAGCATGGTCGCGAATACGCCTGGCAAGCCTTCCAGGTCGACTTCACGGGTACAGATCGCCTCCAGCGTGTCCGGCTTCCAGTCGCTGGCCAGCCGGCGCCAGACTTCGTCGCGGATGTCGCGCGCGGTGCCGGCAGATGCCACGCCGAGCAAGGACACGCCGCGGATGATGAAAGGCATGACCGTGGCATCGAGTTCGGCCGACGCGGCAAGTCCGGCACTGGCGACATTGCCGTAGGGCGCGGTCTGCGCGAGCAGACTGGCCAGCATCGGCCCGCCGACGTTGTCCAGGCCGCCGCCAAAGCGCGTGGATTCCATAGGGCGCGTGGTTGAAAGCGCATCGCGCGTGAGCACCGCTTCGGCGCCCAGCGATTTCAGGTAATCCGCGTGCTCGGGCTTGCCACTGATCGCTTGTACC
>JBBSTP010000237.1:0-3351 GCA_038235795.1 Lysobacterales bacterium
CCTGTTGCCTGGCAATCTTGCGATGGTCACGCTTGTCCGCTTCCTCGATGCGCTGGATATACGCCGCCAGCTGCTTCTTGTCGGCCCACGCGGTGCCGTAGATGCGCTGCAGCTGCTCGTTCTTTGAGTCACCGCGCCAGTAGGCGCCGGAAATCCGGGTCAGCTTGAATGACTTGAGGAAACGCGTGTTCGGCACGTGCGGGCCGCGGCACATGTCCACGTATTCCTGGTGGTAGTACAGCCCCATCTGCTGCTGGTCGGGCATGTCCTCCACCAGCTTGAGCTTGTAGTCCTCGCCGCGCGACTGGAACACGTCGATGACTTCCGCGCGCGGCGTCATCTTCTTGACCACGTCGTAGTCCTCATCGATCAACGCCTGCATCCGCTGCTCGATCGCCGCCATGTCCTCCGGAGTGAAGGGTCGCTCGCTGTGGATGTCGTAGTAGAAGCCCTCTTCGATGACCGGGCCAATCACCATCTTCGCGTCCGGGTACAGCTGCTTGACCGCGTGGCCAACCAGGTGCGCGCAGGAATGGCGGATGATTTCGACGCCCTCGGCGTCCTTGGCGGTGATGATGCGCAGGCTCGCGTCATGGTCGATGACGTCGCTTGCATCGACCAACCTGCCATCCACCGCCCCTGCAATGGTGGCCTTTGCGAGACCCGGGCCGATCGACGCCGCGACCTCCATGACCGACACGGGGTGCTCGAACTCGCGACGGCTGCCGTCGGGAAGGGTGATCGCGATCATGGTGTCTTACTCCCCCTCTCCCGCTGCGGCGCCCGAAGGGTGTGCAAAGCTTGAGAGGGTTGGGATGAGGTCAAAAACGGAAAAAAGGCGCCAAGGCGCCTTTCGTGGCTCACTTATCGAGCGCGCGAATGCGTCGGCGAAATTCAGACGTGGACGTCGATAGTGCTCATGTCGCACGCTCGGCCGCGGTTTCCCTGGGCCACCTTGATTCGCTTCGAGGAGATGAAACGTAGTGGTCGGCAGGCCAAAAGTCAATCAGGACGGACCTTGCACCACCCTCGAGGTCGGACAAGACCTGAGTGCGCGCTTTACCCCAAATTGGTCGCCAACGACATGCGCGACGGCGTGCACCTGCGTCTGATCGTGACCCGCGGGCGGAAGCGCACGGCGCAACCAGAACCCGCGCGTGGCGGCCTGTGGCGCGGCTGAAGGCCAGTTCGGGCTCTGAGCCTGAAAACACGAACGACGAGACCAAGATGGCCTCGCCGTTCGCTTGCATGTGGTGGGCGGTGAGGGTTTCGAACCCCCGACCCCTACCATGTCAAGGTAATGCTCTACCACTGAGCTAACCGCCCCAATCCCCTCGCGGGGAGGCGCATTCTAGCCCGCACGATGGCTGCATACAACTGACCGCGCAGGCAGAAATAACCCGCAAGGGCCGAACTCAAGCCTCCGGCGGAATCCGCAGCACCTGGCCCGGATAGATCTTGTCCGGATCCTTCAGCATCGGCTTGTTGGCCTCGAAGATCTGGTTGTACTTGTTGGCCTCGCCATACACTTCTTTGGAAATCCTGGAGAGCGTGTCGCCGGATTTGACCGTATAGGTGCTGGACTGCCAGCCCTCGCCTCCCGCCGAACTCAGGCCGCCCGCCATCGCGCCCGCGCCAAGCGGCCGTTCAGTGCTGGCCACGCCGCCACTGACATTCGAGAAATCCGGCTGCGATGACGTCGGCGTTGTCGCCACTGCGTTCACGGTCAGGCGGTCATCGACCTTGTCGATGCCGTCGATGTTGCCGGCGATCAGCACCGCCTTTTCACGCGCGGCCACACTGCCCACATGGCCGGTCAGGACCGCCTTGTTGCCGTCCACTTCGACATCGATGCCGCTGTAGTCGTTGCCATAGCTGGCCATGAGCTTCTTGACCGCCTCTTCCTTGCGGGTTTCACCCGGGTGGAAGATCTTCTCGCCAGCATTCTTGATGAAATCGAACATTCCCATTGCGCACTCCTGATTGGGGGACATCAGTTCTCAGGGTGGCACGGGTTGCGTGATGAACAGATTAACCCGCTGCCTCACAAACTCGCTTCGCGCAAGACGCGGATCTGGTCGCGCACGCGGCCGGCATCCTCGAATTCCAGGTCGCGTGCATGCTGGTGCATCTGCTGCTCCAACGCCTTGAGCTTGGCCGCCTGTTGCGTCGGGCTGAGCCGCTTGAAGTCCTGGATCGGTTCGGCCACGCGCTTGGCCTTGCCGCGACCTTTCAGCTCACCCGGCTCGTACCTGGCGCCTTCCATCACGTCCATCACCGCCCGTTGCACCGACGCCGGGGTGATGCTGTGCTCCAGGTTGTATTCGACTTGCCTGGCGCGGCGGCGGTCGGTCTCGTCCAGCGCCCGCTGCATCGAATTGGTCATGCGATCCGCATACAGGATCGCCTTGCCGCGCAGGTTGCGGGCGGCCCGGCCAATGGTCTGGATCAGCGAACCGGTCGAACGCAGGAAGCCTTCCTTGTCCGCATCCAGGATCGCCACCAGCGACACCTCCGGCATGTCCAGGCCTTCGCGCAACAGGTTGATGCCGACCAGCACGTCGAACACGCCCAAACGAAGGTCGCGGATGATCTCCACGCGCTCCACCGTGTCCACGTCCGAGTGCAGGTAGCGCACGCGCACGCCGTGCTCGGACAGGTATTCGGTCAGGTTCTCGGCCATGCGCTTGGTCAGCGTGGTGATCAGCACGCGGTCGCCCCAACCCACCCGCTCGTTGATCTCCGACAGCACGTCATCGACCTGGGTCGCGACCGGACGGATCTCGACCGGCGGATCGATCAGGCCGGTCGGGCGCACCACCAGTTCGGTGATCTCGCCTGCGCCTTCCTTCAGTTCATACGGCCCCGGCGTGGCCGACACGAACACGCTGCGCGGCGCGCGCTGCTCCCATTCCTCGAACTTGAGCGGCCGGTTGTCGAGCGCGGACGGCAGGCGGAACCCGAAGTTGACCAGGGTTTCCTTGCGCGCGCGATCGCCCTTGTACATCGCGCCGATCTGCGGGACGGTCACATGCGATTCGTCGACGACGAGTAGCGCATCCGCCGGGAGGTAGTCGAACAGCGTCGGCGGCGGCTGGCCGGGCGCGAGGCCGGTCAGGTGCCGGGAATAATTTTCGATGCCGTTGCAGTAGCCGACCTCGGCCATCATTTCCAGGTCGAACTGGGTGCGTTGCTGCAGGCGCTGCGCCTCCAGCAACTTGTTGTTCGCATACAGGTATTCCAGCCGCTCCTTCAGCTCCAGCTTGATCGACTCAACCGCCGACAGCGTGCGCGCTCGCGGCGTCGCGTAATGGGTCTTCGGATACACCGTGTAGCGCGGCATGACGCGGA
>JBBSTP010000238.1:0-3344 GCA_038235795.1 Lysobacterales bacterium
GAGAAATCGAAGCGCAGCCGATCCGCCGCAACAAGCGAGCCCTTCTGCTGGACATGCGTGCCAAGCACGTCGCGCAACGCCGCGTGCAACAGATGGGTGGCGCTGTGATTGAGCACGGTGGCTGCGCGTCGGGTGGCATCAATCGCTCCGGCAAGCCGATCGCCACGTTTCAGCGTTCCCGCGTGCAAGCGGCCGACGTGGCCGTGGAACTGCCCCGCCAACTTCATGGTCTCGGCAACCGTGAAACGCACCCCTTGTCCGTTGAGCTCGCCGGTATCGCCAACCTGACCGCCGGATTCGGCGTAGAACGGGGTCGAATCCAGGATCACGATGGCGTCGTCGCCCGCTTGGATGACCTCGACCGGACGCCCATCCTTCAACACGGCTAGCACGGCCAGGCCACCGGCATCGTGCGAGTCGTAACCGAGGAATGCGGTCGGCGTGAGCTGCGCGACCAGGTCCGCCGGCAATTGGGTGCCGCCTCCGAACTTGCCGGCCGCGCGCGCCGTCATCTTCTGCTGCGCCATCGCCGCATCGAAGCCTGCGGTGTCCACCGAGATGCCGCGTTCGCGGGCCATATCCTGGGTCAGGTCGAGCGGGAAGCCATAGGTGTCATAGAGACGGAAGGCATCCGCACCGGGGATCGTCCCGCTACTGCGGTCGGCCAGGTCGTTGAAGATGCGCATGCCGCTGTCGAGGGTTTCCGCGAACCGCTCTTCTTCGGCTTTCAACGCACGTTCGGCGGTGGCGCGGCCTTCGCGCAGCACCGGATAGGCATCGCCCATCAGGTCGTCCAGGGTGCCGACCAGCTTGTGGAAGAAGGACTCGTGCACCCCCAGCATCCAGCCATGGCGCAGCGCGCGGCGGATAATCCTGCGCAGCACGTAGCCACGCCCTTCATTGCTGGGCAGCACGCCATCGACGATCAGGAAGGCGCAGGCACGGATGTGATCGGCGATCACCCGCAGCGACTTGTTCTGCAGGTCCGGCGTTGCGGTCAGTTCGGCCGCCTTGCGAATCAGCGCGTCGAACAGGTCGATCTCGTAGTTGCTGTGCACGTGCTGGAGCACGGCGGTGATCCGCTCCAGGCCCATACCAGTATCCACGCAAGGCGCCGGCAGCGGGACCAGTGTGCCGTCCAGCTGGCGGTCGAACTGCATGAACACGTTGTTCCAGATCTCGATGTAGCGATCGCCGTCTTCGTCCGGCGAACCCGGCGGGCCGCCCGCATGTTCCGGACCATGGTCGTAGAAGATCTCGCTGCACGGGCCGCATGGGCCCGTATCGGCCATCTGCCAGAAGTTGTCGGACGCGTACGGCGCACCCTTGTTGTCGCCGATGCGAATGATGCGCTCACGCGGCAGCCCGATATCGCGGTGCCAGATCTCGAATGCCTCGTCATCGTCCTGATAGATCGTGACCAGCAGGCGTTCGGGCGGAAGCTTCCAGACCTGGGTCAGCAGTTCCCAGGCCCAGGCGATCGCCTCCTTCTTGAAGTAGTTGCCGAACGACCAGTTGCCGAGCATCTCGAAGAAGGTGTGGTGGCGCGCGGTGTACCCGACCTGGTCGAGGTCGTTGTGCTTGCCGCCTGCCCGCAGGCAGCGCTGCACGTCAACGGCGCGGACGTAGCTGCGCTTCTCCGCGCCCAGGAACACGTCCTTGAACTGGACCATCCCCGAGTTGGTGAACATCAGGGTCGGATCGTTGCCCGGCACCAGCGGCGCCGACGGCACGATGGTATGGCCTTTGGACGCGAAGAACTCGAGGAATTCCCGGCGAATATCGGACGTACTTTTCTTGGAGGCGATGTGCATGCGGTGTGGGGTTCAAGCGAGCGCGCAACTGCGCCGCGGTCCCGTCACGATGCGGGCGCAGGATCGAGTTGGCAACCCAATCCGGCCAGTTTACAGCCCGCTTGCAGGTTGGGCCCTATTCTTCCGGGCCTGCACGGAGCGCTGCCATGACATGCTCCATGCGGAACCCGCGACGCAACAGGAAATCGGCTGCTTTGCGCTGAGCGGACCGGTCACCGGCCAGCGCCGCCGGATGGCGCCGACGCAAAAGGTTTCTTGCGTTGTGCAGCCAGTCGACTTCAAAACCATCCATCGTGGCTGCGATCACACCTGCATCAAGCGCGTGGGTTCCCAGCTCGGCGAGGATCCGGACCGGCCCGTAGCCGGTGTTGGCGCGGCTGCGCACCAGCAAGGCGGCAAACCGGGCGTCGTCCTGCCAGCCCGCGGCGGACAACTTGTCGATCACCGCCTGTGCGTCATCGGGTTCGATCCCGCGACTGGTGAGCTTGCGCGTCAGCTCCAGCCTGGAGTGCTCGCGCCGTGTCAGCAGACCCAACGCACGCTGGGTCGGCGAAAGCTCCGGACGGCGGCGACGCGGCGGCGTTGAGGTGGACACCGCATCACCGCCGCCATCCGGCTGCATCAGTCGCCCTTGCTCTTGCCCTTACCCGTGCCCTTGCCGATGGACTCGGACTCGGATTCGGATTCGGACTCGACTTCGGCTTGTTCGGTTTCGTCACGCGGCGCTTCTTGCGGCACGAACTGTGCACGCAAGGCGGCTTCGAGCTTCTGGGCCTGGGCCGGATTTTCCTTGAGATAGGTGCGGGCGTTTTCCTTGCCCTGTCCAATCCGTTCGCCGTCGTAGCTGTACCAAGCACCCGCTTTTTCGACCAGCTTCGCATCCACGCCCATCTCGATCAGCTCACCCTCGCGGCTGATGCCTTCGCCGTAGAGGATCTCGGTGATGACCTGCTTGAACGGTGGTGCCAGCTTGTTCTTGACCACCTTGATGCGTGTCTGGTTGCCGATGATCTCATCGCCCTTCTTGATGCTGCCGATGCGACGGATGTCCAGCCGCACCGAAGCATAGAACTTCAGCGCATTGCCGCCACTGGTCACCTCGGGACTCTGGCCCGGCATCATCATGCCGATCTTGTGGCGCAACTGGTTGATGAAGAACACCATGGTGTTGCTGCGCTTGATATTGCCGGTCAGCTTGCGCAGGGCCTGGCTCATCAGTCGCGCCTGCAGGCCCGGCAGCTGGTCGCCCATCTCGCCTTCGATCTCGGCGCGCGGCGTGAGTGCAGCCACCGAGTCGATCACCACCATGTCCACCGCGTTGGAACGCACCAGCATGTCGGCGATTTCCAGTGCCTGCTCGCCGGTATCGGGCTGGGACAGGTAGAGCTCGTCCAGGTTGACGCCCAGTTTTTGCGCATAGCCCGGGTCCAGTGCGTGCTCGGCGTCGATGAAGGCGCAGGTACCGCCGGCCTTCTGGCACTCGGCGATGGTCTGCAGGGTCAGCGTGGTCTTGCCGGAGGACTCCGGCCC
>JBBSTP010000239.1:0-3320 GCA_038235795.1 Lysobacterales bacterium
GCGATCAGGGAGTGCGCCTTGGCGGCAACTTCAGCCACTTCGGCGACAACGTTCTGTTTCTGGGACAGATTGAGAGCCATAGTCACTCCTCTTATGAACTCCGCCCGCGGCTCCTGCCGCTGGCGGTCCTGGGCGATGCCGGTCCCTGGCATCGGGGATGCAATGCATCCCGGTGGTGGCCATCCAGAGGTGTCTTGAACCACAACATTCCAGAAGGGCATCACCATCTACGCAGGCCCGATCCATGCGGAACGGATTAAGCGACCCCGCCTTCGGCAACGGCGATTCCATGCCATGTGAGCATCCATGCCCGTCGTTGCCACGCGCAGACCGCACCTGCGGTCTTTGACGGCTTCCACATCGGTTGCCCGATGCGGGGCCTTCAAAATTCTTCCTTTACTCCCTTTCCCGCTTGCGGGAGAGGGTCAGGGTGAGGGGCTCTGTGCGAACACTTGACACCCTCATCCGCCCCTTCGGGGCACCTTCTCCCGCAAGCGGGAGAAGGGAAACACAATTACTTGAGCGAAAGCGAGGACTGGTCGACCGTCACGCCGGGGCCCATCGTGGAGCTGACCGACACCTTCTGCAGGTAGGTGCCCTTCGAGGTTGCCGGCTTGGCCTTGATCAAGTCGATCAGCAACGCCTGCAGGTTGCCCTTCAGCGCATCGTTGTCGAAGCTGGCCTTGCCGATGGTGCAATGGATGATCCCGCCCTTGTCGGTGCGGTAACGCACCTGCCCGGCCTTGGCGTTGCGCACCGCTTCGGCCGGGTTCGCCGAGACGGTGCCGACCTTGGGATTCGGCATCAGGCCGCGCGGGCCCAGCACCTGGCCGAGTTTGCCGACCACGCGCATCGCGTCCGGGGTGGCGATCACCACGTCGTAGTTCAGGTCGCCGGCGATCATCTTTTCAGCCAGATCGTCCATGCCGACCGCTTCGGCACCTGCCGCCAGGGCTTCATCAGCCTTGGCGCCGGCCGGGGCGAACACCGCCACGCGCACCGACTTGCCGGTACCGCCGGGAAGCACGGTGGAGCCACGCACCTGCTGGTCGGATTTCTTGGCATCCACGCCGAGGCGCACGGCCACGTCGATGGCTTCGACGAACTTGGCCTTGCTGCCGTCCTTGAGGATCTTCAGCGCTTCTTCGATCGGATACGCCTTGCCCGGCTGGGTGGCGGCGAGGATTGATTTCTGTCGTTTGGTCATCGGCATGTCTTAACCCTCCACCACGAGGCCCATGGAACGGGCCGAGCCTGCGATCGTCTTTACTGCCGCGTCCAGGTCGGCGGCAGTCAGGTCGGCTTGCTTCGCCCGGGCGATGTCCTCGAGCTGCGCGCGGCTGATCTTGCCCACCTTGTCGGTGTTGGGGCGCTTGGAGCCGGAGGTGATGCCCGCGGCCTTCTTCAACAGCACCGCTGCCGGCGTGCTTTTGGTGATGAAGGTGAACGTGCGATCCGAATAGGCGGTGATGATGACCGGGGTCGGCAGACCCGGCTCGAGCTTGGAGGTCGCCGCGTTGAACGCTTTGCAGAACTCCATGATGTTCAGGCCGCGCTGACCGAGGGCCGGACCCACCGGCGGTGAAGGGTTGGCTTGGCCAGCCTTCACCTGCAATTTGATGTAACCAACGACTTTCTTTGCCATTTGCTCTGTCTCCGGGTGCAAACGCCTGTTGTCAGGCTCCCCATCGGGCCGGGAACATGTTTGCCAAAGCGGCACGCGTCCCGGTATCACGTCTTGACGCACCGACAGCCGCGCATGGCGGCTGTACGGGATTACGACTTCACCGAGCTAACGCTAGGAAGCCGGCAACTATAGCAGGTTTTTGCGCCGTCGTGCAGCCTTGGCTCAGGCCTTTTCGACCTGGCTGAATTCGAGCTCCACCGGGGTGGATCGCCCGAAAATCAGCACCGCCACGCGCAGCCGGCTCTTGTCGTAGTTGATTTCCTCGACCACGCCATTGAAGTCGTTGAACGGGCCATCCACGACCCGCACCATCTGCCCCGGCTCGAACAACACCTTGGGCTTGGGCTTTTCTACGCCCTCCTGAACGCGCTGGAGGATGGCATCGGCTTCGCTGTCGCTGATCGGCAACGGCCGATCGGCAGTGCCGCCGATGAAACCCATGACCTTCGAGGTTTCCTTGATCAGGTGCCAACACTCACTGTCGATGCGCGGAATCCCGTTTTCTTCGTGGCTGGCGATCTGCACCAGCACGTAGCCCGGGAAGAACTTGCGCTCCGACCGGCGCTTCTGCCCGGCGCGCATTTCGATGATTTCCTCGGTCGGCACCAGCACATCGCCGAAGCGCGCACCCATGTCCATCCGCACGATGCGGTCGCGCAGTGCCTGCGCCACCGACTTCTCGAAACCGGAATAGGCATGTACTACATACCAGCGCTTGTCGCCCTGGCCATTTTCCACAGAAGCTTCAGTCACGTTGCCAACCTCATCCATTGCCGAGCAGCCACTTGACCGCGAATTGGATCACCACGTCGAAACCGGCCAGCATCAGGCTGATCAGGATCACCACGGCGATCACCACCCACATCGTGCGGGTGGTTTCCTGGCGGGTCGGCCACACTACCTTGCGTAGTTCAAAGCGCGATTCCGACAGGAACTCGCGGGTCTGTCCGCCCTTGGCGGTGGTCATGAAGACCGCCGCACCGGCCACCAGCCCAATCACGACCGCGAGGATGCGCACGCCGGCGGGCCACTGGTTCTCGAACCAGTAAAAGGCCACCACCCCTCCGGCTGCCAGCAGCAAGGCCAGGACGTATTTGACGAGATCCCCGCCGGAAGCGGACTGGTTGTGAAGAGTCTTGCTGGTCAAATCTACCTTCCTCTACATGGAGCGCGACACGCGCGTTTCCGTAGTGGCACGAGTGGCACGCCAGGAGGGACTCGAACCCCCAACCTGCGGTTTTGGAGACCGCTGCTCTGCCAATTGAGCTACTGGCGTATCGATGAATAGCCGATCTTGCAGCCGTGGTTCCGGCCCACGAGGCCCGCGCAGAAACCGGAGTTCCTAAAACGGGCACGGCGGCTTGCGCCGCCTTGCCGTGTTTCCGGCTTGTCCAGGCAAGTCCAGCAGGCGCTGGCGGTTACCCGGTTGCATGGGCGGCCGAAGCCGCCCGCGCCGATCCTAACTTGTCCCGACCCTAACTTCGATCAAGCCTACTTGATGATCTTGGCGACCACGCCGGCGCCGACGGTACGGCCACCTTCGCGGATCGCGAAGCGCAGGCCTTCGTCCATCGCCACCGGGTTGATCAGGCTCACCACCATCTTCACGTTGTCGCCCGGCATCACCATCTCC
>JBBSTP010000240.1:0-3289 GCA_038235795.1 Lysobacterales bacterium
GTCCGGCGGCATGCCCATGTCCAGCAACACGCGGCGCACGCCCTCCGAGCAA
This sequence comes from Lysobacterales bacterium, assembly GCA_038235795.1. Classification (GTDB taxonomy): domain Bacteria; phylum Pseudomonadota; class Gammaproteobacteria; order Xanthomonadales; family Xanthomonadaceae; genus Thermomonas. The sequence goes on from JBBSTP010000240.1 coordinate 53, forward strand.
CCGACGATGCGATCGGTGCGCTTGGCCAACCACCGCGTCTGCGCCAGCCGCCAGCGGCTGTAGCGCTCACGCGTGTTGTGCTCGACATGAACGAGGTGCGGCACGCCCGCCAGCAGGCCGGCGTAACGGCCCCAGAGATGTTCGCTGAAGCCGTGCGCGACCAGCACGTCAGGTTTGAACTCACGGCATACGCGGACCAGCGCCGCAACCGTGGCGACATGCGACCAACCGGCGACCTGCTGCACCGGCACGCCTGCGGCCGCCAGTTCGGCGATGCGGCCGGGATCCGCATGTCGCTTGCGCCGCAACACCAGCAGCGGCTGCACCGCATCGCCCTGTAGGGCCGCTGTAGTCAGTGCGATCGCGACCTGGGTGGCGCCGCCGGAGAAGCCACCGGTGACGAAGTGCAGCACGCGCACGGGGCGGTTGATCGGCATCGTTTCAGCGCATCAACGACAGGTCGATGTCGCCGCGACGGGCAACAACCACCATTGTCGCCGGTTGGCATTGCCCATGTCGCGCGCCTGCGCGTTGTTGACGCAGGCTGGCAACACGCTGCCTTCGACCAGCAACCAGCGCGATGCCGGCAGTTGTCGCTGCCACCGCAATCCATCGGCGAATTGCCCGGCGCCGTCACGCTTGAAACCAAAGGTCGCGGCGTTGCGATCCGCCATCAGCAATTGCTGTTCGCGCCAACCGACCAGGCCCAGCTCGGCATCGGGTCCGATCTCCGCGCCGACGTGTTGCATCAGCCCGCGCGACGAGGACCCGTTGTTCAACAGCGGCGCACCGACCAGCGAATACAGCAGCCACAGCGTCGTCAGCAGCGCGACCAGCGCGAGCTCCGCGCGGCGTCGCCCGTACCACAGCAGCGCGGCAATGCCGACGCCTCCGATCGCGCTGAACATCAGCGCCAACCCGGACGCAATGCCGGGATCCCGGCCATCCATGAACTTCGATTCGAAGCTGGGTTCGCCGAACAGCATTGCCAGTCCCGCGCCGAGCGCGGTCAGCGACAGCAGCGCGACGAACACCAGCAGCAACCTTTGCGCGTTACGCTTGCGAAGGATGCCCGGCAACAACGGCGCCAGCGCCAGGCACAGCATCGGCAGCGCCGGCAGGATGTACATGTCGCGCTTGCCGGACGGAATGCTGAAGAACACGAACACCAGCAGTACCCAAGCCAGCGGCAGCAGGTAACGCGCGTCCGTGCGTCGCAGCCGTCGTCGCCACGCCGGCAACGCCCACGGCAATGCCAACATGGTCGGCAGCCACCCGGTCAACGCGACCTCGATGAAGTACCAGGGTGGCTGGCCGTGATGCCAGGATTCGGCGTAGCGGGTCACGGTTTGCCGCAGCAGGATGTCGTCGACGTAGGCGCGGTACTCGCCGGATCCATTGCCAAACGCGGCGATCAGCATCGGCACCACCCAGATCCCGCAGGCGGCGATGAACGCCAGCGGCCCAAGCCAGAATTTCCATTCGCGCGCATGCAGGCGCACGCCGGGCCAGCCGCGCAGCGACGCAAACGCCGCCGGCATCAACATCAGCAGTGCGATCACGCCGACGCCCTTGGTGATCGTGCCCAAGCCGGCTGCGGCCCAACCTAACGCCCACATCCGCCAATCCGGGCCGCGCAGCACATGCCGCAGCAAGCCGTAATTGGCCAGGGTGATCCAGAACACCACCAATGGATCGATCTGCGCTTTCTTCGCCTGCCAGGTGAACTGCAGGGTCAGCAGCACCGCCCAACCGGCGTAGATGCCGATGCGCGGCGTCCACAGCCGCTTGCCGAGATCGACCACGCACCACAACGTGCCCAGCGCCGCCAGCAGCGACGGCAGCAAAAAGGCGACCCGCCAGTTGCCGAACACCGTGTAGGCCGCGGCCTGCAGCCACATGAACAGCGGCGGCTTGTCCGAATACAACTCGGTGCCGCGCATCGGGAACAACCAATTGCCGCTTTCGACCATGTGCCTGGCGACCAATGCGAAGCGCGGCTCGTCTGCCGGCCAAGGGTCACGCAGTCCCAAGCCGGCACCGAGGATCAACAGGGCGAACAACCAGAACAGCCATGTGGCGCGGCGGGTTTCGGTCATGGTGCGCGTCAACGTGCGGGGCATCGCGCGATCATAGACGGCGGCCGGTCAGGCCTTGCTCAACCGCGCATAGAAAAATCCGTCCATGCCCTGTTCGCCTGGCAAGCGTTGGCGACCGAACCCGGTGTCATGGCCGAGGCCATCGTCCAACGGTTCCAGCACCGCATCCGGCGTGCGTGCAAGGAAGGCGTTTACTTGCGTCCCATTTTCGGCCCGCAGGATCGAACAGGTCGCGTACAGCAGCGCGCCACCGCGGGCGAGCAACGGCCACAGCGCATCCAGCAGGTCAGACTGGAGCTTGTTCAGCGCGGCGATGTCGCTTTCGCGACGGTGCAACAGCACGTCGGGCTGGCGGCGCACGATGCCGGTCGCGCTGCACGGCGCATCGATCAGGATCGCGTCGAAGGCCGCGCCATCCCACCAGCTCGCTGGTTGCGTCGCATCGGCCGCACGCGCGTCAACCTGCAGTCCAAGCCGGGCGAAGGTGTCCTGCATCCGCCGCACGCGGCGCGGGTCGATGTCGAGCGCGGTCACCCGCAAAGACGGGTCGCGCTCCAGCAGGTGCGCGGCCTTGCCACCGGGCGCGGCGCAGGCGTCCAGCACGCGCGCGCCCTGCGTCGGTGCCAAGGCGTCGGCCACGCATTGCGCGGCGGCGTCCTGCACCGAGACACTGCCAGCTTCGAAACCGGGCAGGTCGTGCACTGGTCGTGGCGTCGCCAGCCGGATTGCATCCGCCGCATCCGGCGAGCCCTCAGCGTCGATGCCGGCATCATGCAACTGCTGCAGATACGCGTCGCGGGATCTGTCACGTGGATTCACACGCAGCCACATCGGCGCAACCTGCACGCTCGCGGCAAAAATCCTGTCGGCCTCGAGCGGCCAATCGTCGCGGATAAGCTGCGCCAGCCACGCCGGCCAGATCGAATCGTCGGCAACCACCGGCATGCCTTCGCGTTGGGCCCGGCGCAGGATCGCGTTCACCATGCCGGCGTGGTGCGGGCGGCCCAACGCACGTGCGGCGTCCACGGTCGCGGCCACGAGCGCATGCGCCGGCATGCCGAGTTCCCACTGGGCGAAGCCGACATGCAACAGCGCGCGCAACGCGTCATCGCGTGTGGTCAGTGGTTTTTGCAGCCAC
>JBBSTP010000241.1:0-3263 GCA_038235795.1 Lysobacterales bacterium
ACCACCACCCCGAAGAAGCCGAACTCGGCGCTTCGCAAGGTGGCCAAGGTGCGCCTGACCAACGGTTACGAAGTCATTTCGTACATCGGCGGTGAAGGCCACAACCTGCAGGAACACAGCGTGGTGCTGATCCGCGGCGGTCGCGTCAAGGACCTGCCCGGCGTGCGCTATCACACCGTGCGCGGTGCGCTCGATGCAGCCGGCGTCGCCAAGCGTCGCCAGTCGCGTTCCAAGTACGGCGCCAAGCGCCCGAAATCCTGATCCAGGGGTCATAGAACATGTCGCGTAAAGGCAATACTCCGCAGCGCTCGGTGCTGCCCGATCCCAAGCACGGTAGCGAAACCATCGCCCGTTTCATCAACATGGTCATGTACAGCGGCAAGAAGTCCGTGGCCGAGAAGATCGTCTACGGCGCCATGGACGTGATCGGGGAAAAGAACCCGAACGCGCTCGACGTCGTCGAGAAGGCGCTCGGCAACATTTCGCCGACCGTCGAGGTGAAGTCCCGCCGCGTCGGCGGTGCGACCTACCAGGTGCCGGTGGAAGTGCGTCAGTCGCGCCGCATGGCGTTGGCGATGCGCTGGTTGATCGATTCCGCGCGCAAGCGTGGCGAGAACACCATGCCGCGCAAGCTGGCCGGTGAATTGATGGACGCGTCCGAGAATCGCGGCGGCGCGATCAAGAAGCGTGAAGAAACCCACCGCATGGCCGAAGCCAACAAGGCGTTCGCCCACTACCGCTGGTGAGTGCTGTTTGACAGCATGTCGTTGCGGGCCTGCTAGCGCTCGCAAGGCGCCAGGCGCCTGACACGACACGCAGGATCTTGTCCTGCATGCCACCGAGGGCCGCCGCAAGGCGGCCATCGGCCATCCGGAACATCGGTTCCCTTTTCCGTTTCGGCGGACAAAAAACGAGAGACATACCGTGGCCCGCACCACTCCCATCGAGCATTACCGCAACTTCGGCATCATGGCCCACATCGATGCCGGCAAGACCACCACGTCCGAGCGAATCCTGTTCTACACCGGCGTCAGCCACAAGATCGGTGAAGTGCACGATGGCGCCGCGACCATGGACTGGATGGAGCAGGAGCAGGAGCGTGGCATCACCATCACCTCGGCCGCGACCACCGCGTTCTGGTCGGGCATGGACAAGTCGCTTCCGCAGCACCGATTGAACATCATCGACACCCCGGGACACGTGGACTTCACCATCGAAGTCGAGCGCAGCCTGCGCGTGCTCGACGGCGCGGTGTTCGTTCTGTGCGCCGTTGGCGGCGTGCAGCCGCAGTCGGAGACCGTGTGGCGCCAGGCCAACAAGTACGTCGTGCCGCGCATGGCCTTCGTCAACAAGATGGACCGCACCGGCGCCGACTTCGACAAGGTCGTGAGCCAGCTCAAGGCGCGCCTTGGTGCCTACGCGGTGCCGATGCAGATACCGGTTGGTGCCGAAGAAGGGTTTGACGGCGTCATCGACCTGTTGAAGATGAAGCGCATCCATTGGGACGTCGCATCCCAGGGCACCATTTTCGAATACGCCGAGATCCCTGACGAGCTCCAGGCAAAGGCCGAGGAAGCGCGCAGCTTCATGATCGAAGCCGCCGCCGAAGCGTCCGAAGAGCTGATGGACAAATACCTCAACGAGGGCGAGCTGAGCGAAGAAGAAATCATCGCCGGCCTGCGTCAACGCACCCTGCGCGTGGAAATCGTGCCCGTGTTCTGTGGCAGCGCGTTCAAGAACAAGGGTGTGCAGGCCATGCTCGACGGCGTGGTGCAGTTGCTGCCGTCGCCCGTCGACCGACCGCCGGTGCAGGGCATCGATGAAGACGAGCAGGTCGACACGCGAGAGGCCGACGACAAGGCGCCGTTCTCGGCGCTCGCGTTCAAGATCATGACCGACCCGTTCGTGGGTTCGCTCACGTTCTTCCGCGTGTACTCGGGCGTGCTCAATTCCGGCGACGCGGTCTACAACCCGGTCAAGTCGAAGAAGGAGCGCGTGGGCCGCATCCTGCAGATGCATTCCAATGATCGCAGCGAGATCAAGGAAGTGCGTGCGGGCGACATCGCCGCGGCGGTGGGCCTGAAGGATGTGACCACCGGTGACACGCTGTGCGCGCAGGACCACATCATCACCCTGGAGCGGATGATCTTCCCGGAACCCGTCATCTCGATGGCGGTGGAACCCAAGACCAAGTCCGACCAGGAAAAGATGGGCACGGCGTTGGGCCGCCTGGCGCAGGAAGATCCGTCGTTCCGCGTGCATACCGACGAGGAATCCGGCCAGACCATCATCGCCGGCATGGGCGAATTGCACCTGGACATCCTGGTGGACCGCATGAAGCGTGAGTTCAACGTTGAAGCCAACGTCGGCAAGCCGCAGGTGGCGTATCGCGAAACCATCCGCAAGCAGGACGTCAAGGCCGACTACAAGCACGCCAAGCAGTCCGGCGGCAAGGGCCAGTACGGCCATGTGGTCATCGAGATGTCGCCGATGACGGCCGAGGATCGCATCAACCCGAACGTCAAGAACGATTTCCTGTTCGTCAACGACATCACCGGTGGCGTGATCCCGAAGGAATTCATCCCGGCGATCGAAAAGGGCATGCGCGAAACCATCACCAGCGGTCCGCTTGCCGGGTTCCCGGTGGTGGGCGTCAAGGCCAAGCTGGTATTCGGCTCGTACCATGACGTCGACTCATCGGAAATGGCGTTCAAGCTGGCCGCATCGATGGCGTTCAAGGAAGGGTTCCGCAAGGCCGATCCGGTCCTGCTTGAGCCGATCATGAAGGTCGAGATCGTCAGTCCCGAGGATTACGTTGGCGACGTGATGGGTGACGTGAGTCGCCGTCGCGGCCTGCTGCAGGGCCAGGACGATTCTCCCTCGGGCAAGATTATCAACGCGATGGTGCCGCTGGGCGAAATGTTCGGCTATGCGACTAGCCTGCGTTCGATGTCGCAGGGTCGCGCGACCTTCACGATGGAATTCGACCATTACGCAGAGGCGCCGACCAACATCGCCGATTCGGTGATGAAGAAAGGCTGATACGCAACATCCGGCGGCATCCGATGATGCCGCCCTCCCCGAAAGGGGCAATCACATTCGACTAAGTTAAGGTGAACCAACATGGCAAAGGGTAAGTTCGAGCGCACCAAGCCCCACGTGAACGTGGGCACGATTGGTCACGTGGACCACGGCAAGACGACGCTGACGGCGGCGCTGACGAAGTTGGGCGCGGAGAAGTTCGGTGGCGAGTTCAAGGCGTA
>JBBSTP010000242.1:0-3262 GCA_038235795.1 Lysobacterales bacterium
ATCGTTGCTGCCCTTGGTCGGGAAGATCGTCGCCTGCAGCGGGATGGTGTCACCGACTTTCCATCCATGGCGTTTGGCCAGTGACGCACCAACAATCGCGCCGGTGCGATCGTCCAGCCATGCCTTTTTCTGCGCCGCCGGCAGTTTGAATTCCGGATACAGGTCCATGTACTCGGGGCTGACCGCGAAATTCGGGAAGAAATTCTTCGGATCCTGGTAGATCCCGCCAAACCACGCCGCGTAAGCGGCTTTTTTTACGCCTTTGGTGGCGCGCACCTGTTCCACCAGGCTGTAAGGCAACATCTGCGTGATCGACAGCCGCGATGACGTGATCATGCGGTTGGCGCCGGCCACCTGGCCGCCGGAATTGAAGGCCACGCGCACGGAGTCGAGCATCCCGAACAGCAGGAATGCGGCGATCACCGACAACAGGGTCAGCAGGGTGCGGGTCTTGCTGCGGAACAGCGCGGCCCAGATCAGGTGCAGGTACTTCATTTCCGCCTCCGCTTATGCCGCGTGCTGGATCTGCTCGACCAGGTTGCCCTTGTCCAGATGCAGGGTGTGGGTTGCGTACTCGGCGGCCTTCGGGTCATGGGTCACCATCACGATGGTCTTGCCGTGCTCTCGGTTGAGCGTCTGCAGCAGGCCCAGGATCTCCTCGGCCGATGCGCGGTCAAGGTCGCCGGTGGGTTCATCGCAGATCAGCAAGGTCGGATCGGACACGATCGCGCGGGCGATCGCCACGCGCTGCTGCTGGCCGCCGGAGAGTTCTGCCGGGCGGTGCTTGCCTCGATCGGCAAGGCCGACCAGCTGCAGCGCGATCGCGGCGTTTTGCTTGCGCTGCGCTGAAGACAATTTGGTCAGCAGCAATGGAAGCTCGACGTTCTTCTGCGCGGTCAGGGTCGGCATCAGGTTGTAGAACTGGAACACGAAGCCAACGTGGTTGCTGCGCCACTGCGACAGCTGGCCGGACCGCAGGTTGTCGATGCGGGTGCCACCTACGTCGATCTCACCGGAACTCGGCGAATCAAGGCCGCCGATCAGGTTGAGCAAGGTGGTCTTGCCCGAACCCGACGGCCCCATCAAGGCAACGAAATCGCCTTCGTCGATGTCGATGTCAAGGCCATTGAGGACGTCGACTTTTTCCGGGCCGCGCTGGTAGGTCTTGTGCAGGTTGCGGATGCTGACGAGGGTGGTCATGCCGTGCTCCGTTGTTGCGAATGCGTGGATGGGTGGCGCGTCGTGCGTGCGCGTGCTGTGTGTCTACTCGTTGGTCACGCCGGCGTCGGCTTCCTCACTCGTCAGGTGCACGCGCGCGCCGTCGACGAGTTTGTCGGACGGATCCAGGATCACCTTGTCGCCGCCGGCCAAGCCGGACAGCACCTCGCGGTCATCGCCCAGGCTGCGGCCGACGCTGACGCTGCGCATGCGCGCCAGTTCGCCATCGATGAGAAAGACCACGTCCTTGCCGCCGCGATTGACGATTGCTGCCGCCGGCGCGAGTACGCCTGGCTTGGCGGTCGCGTCGGCCGGCTTGGCCGCTTCCAGGAAGCTGACCCGTGCGCCCATGTCCGGCACGATGCGTGCATCCTTGGCATCAATGCCGACGCGCACCTTGACCGTGGCCTTGCCGCGGTCGGCGGCCGGGATGATCGCGATCACCTTGCCGGGGATCTTCCAGTCCTGGTAGGCATTGAGCACGGTCTGCGTCGGCATGCCGGGCTTGACCCGGCCGATGAAGGCTTCGCCGACTTCGACTTCAACTTCCAGTGAATCCATGTCGACAATCGTGCCGATGCCGGTGCGGGTGAATCCGCCGCCCGCCGACAGCGGCGAGACGATCTCACCTGGCTGCGCAGCCTTGGCGATCACCACGCCGGCGAACGGTGCACGCACGATGGTGTTGTCCACGCTGTGTTCGGCAATCCGCAGCGAAGCGCTGGCGACCTGCGCGTTGCGTTGTGCGGTGGTCACCTGTGCACGCAGGGCATCGCGCTGGGCGACGGCCTGCTCGAACTGCGCACGTGACACGAGTTTCTGACCGACCAACGACCCCAGGCGCGCGGCATTGCTCTCGGCATCCCTGAGCTGGGCGCGCACGCCGTCGATCTGGCTGCGCGCGGCCAGCACCTGCGACTGGGAAAGGTCGCGCTGCGCGTTGGCGTCGATCGGATCGAGCGTGGCCATGACCTGGCCGGCTTCGACCTGCTGGCCCTCCTCGATCATGATCTCGCGCACCTTGCCGGTGATCTTGGCCGAGACCGTGGCCATCCGCCGCGCCACCACGTAACCGGTTGCATCCAGCACCGACGGGCTGCCGCCGCCGTTGCCGATCGCCACCACCTCGGCGGTCTGCACTTCGATGCCCTTGTCGCGGCCGACGTACGCCCAGCCTGCGATGCCGAGCACCAGCAAGACGGCGACCACCGCCAGCGCGATCCACAGGCCACGCTGTGAGGTTGGCGGCGGCGGGCTGCGGTCGATCTTGAGGGATTTCAGCAGGTCGGCATTGGAGGCGCTCATCTAGAAGTGCTCATCTGAAGCGGGTTCCGGAAACAGGTAAGGCCCGAGTGTGACGGCTGTCGCACGCGCCCGCCAATGCAAAAGGACATGGCTGCAGGCTAGGGCACGCGAGCGCCGGGGTCACCTGACGGTTGTCATGCCAATCAGGTGATGGGCCCAACTGACGGTGCGGCGGATGCGGGCCTATCGTCGATGGCACATCCTCGGAGGTAGCGCCATGCACGGTGACAGCGGCATCGATGTAAGCACCAATATAGGCAACGGTGTGCTGGCGCGCCTGCGTGGTGTCAGCAAGGCCTACGGCGGGTTGCGCGCGCTGGACGGCATCGACCTGTGCCTGCGCCAGGGCGAACTGCTCGCCTTGCTGGGCCCGAACGGCGCCGGCAAGACCACCGCGATCGGCTTGCTGCTCGGATTGATCCGCGCCGATGCCGGCGAGGTCAGCCTGTTCGGCCTGGACCCTCAGGACATCCGCGCGCGCCGCAACATCGGGGTGATGCTGCAGGACGCGGCATTGCCGTCGACGTTGCAAGTGGGTGAGTTGATCCGCCTGACCGCGAGCTACTACCCGAACCCACGCAGCATCACCGAAAGCGCCGAGCTTGCGGGCGTCGCCGACCTGTTGCAGCGGCCCTACCGCAAGTTGTCCGGTGGCCAGCAACGGCGGGTGCAATTCGCGCTTGCGCTGTGCGGACGCCCGCGCCTGTTGTTCCTGGACGAACCCACCGTCGGCATGGAC
>JBBSTP010000243.1:0-3219 GCA_038235795.1 Lysobacterales bacterium
GCAATCCGGATGAGCTTGCCTTCTTCACCGGACGCGACCAGAGCCAGGCCCTGACCGGCTGGTGGGCACAACAATTCGGCACGATCAATTACGCCGCGCACGGCGGCTTCTGCTCGGTGAACATGGCCGCCGGTGGCCTGTATTCGGTGGGCGGCAGTTTCTGGGAATTTGGCGAGCCCGATTGGGAACACACCCGCTACCTGATGCTGTGGGGCGTGGCCGAAGACCACGATTCCAATCCGATCAAGCTCGGCCTGGCCAAACTCAAGGCCAGTGGCGCCAAGATCGTCGCGGTCAACCCGGTGCGCAGCGGCTATGGCGCGATCGCCGACGAGTGGATCGGCATTCGCCCCGGCACCGATGGCCTGTTCGCCTTTGCGCTGGTGCACGAATTGCTGCGCATGGACCGCATCGACCTTGACTACCTGGTGCGCTATGCGAATGCGCACTGGCTGGTGATCCGCAATCCGGGTGGCGCCGACGATGGGCTGTTCGCGCGCGATGCCGGCGGCGAAGCGCTGTGCTGGGACTCTGAAAAGGGTGTTGCCGCCGATGCAAACGCCATCGACATTGCACCCGCCGTTGTCGGCGAATACACGCTGCCCGATGGGCGCACCGCAGTGCCGGTATTCCAGCTGATCGCCGATCGCTACCTCGACCCGCAATACACACCGGATGCGGTGAGCGAGCGCTGCGGCATTCCCGCCGACACCATCCGCCGCATCGCCCGCGACTTGGCCGAGGCGGCGTTCGACTCCAACCTAAGCCTGCCGATCGCGTGGACCGACAGCTGGGGCCGCGAACACGCGGAGATGATCGGGCGGCCGGTGTCGATGCACGCCATGCGCGGGATCAGCGCGCACAGCAACGGCTTCCATACGTGTCGCGCGTTGCACCTGCTGCAGTTGTTGCTAGGCGCGGTCGACGCGCCGGGATCGTTCCGTTATCAGCCGCCATTCCCCAAACCGGTCCCACCGGCGAATCGTCCGGGCAAGACGCGCAACGCCGATGGCTTGCTGGACGCACCACCGCTGGGCTTCGTGCATGGACCCGAGGATCTTGTTGTCGATAAAAATGGCCAGCCGCGCCGCATCGACCATGCATTTTCGTGGGCGTATCCGCTGGCCGCGCACGGGATGATGCATACCGTGATCCGCAACGCGCATGCTGGCGACCCTTACAAGATCGACACCCTGCTGATGTTCATGGCCAACATGAGCTGGAACTCGGCAATGAACATCGGCGAGACCATCGGCTGGCTGACCGACAAGGACGACAACGGCGAATACCGGATCCCGCGCATCATCTATTCCGATGCGTACTCCAGCGAGATGGTCGCGTATGCCGACCTGGTGCTGCCGGACACGACGTACCTGGAACGCTTCGATGCAGTTAGCATGCTCGACCGGCCGATTTCGGATGCCGACGGCGCGGCCGATGCGATCCGGCATCCGGTGCTGGCGCCTGAAACGCAGGATGTCGAAGGCAAGCCGCGCGACGTTCGCGGCTTCCAGTCGGTTTTGATCGACCTCGGCGTGCGCCTGGGCCTGCCCGGGCTGGTCAACGAGGATGGCTCGGCGAAATACCGCGACTACGCCGACTACATTGTTCGCCACGAACGCGCGCCCGGCGTCGGCCTGCTCGCCGGTTGGCGCGGGGCGGACGGCAATCAGCACGGCAAGGGCGCGCCAAACCTCGACCAGCTGCAACGCTACATCGACAATGGCGGTTTCTGGCGCGAGGGAATCCCGGAATCGGCGCGCTATTACAAGATGGCCAATCGCGATTACCTGCGCTGGGCGCAGACGTTCGGCTTCGTGCCCAATGACGCACCGATCGTGTTGCAGCTGTATTCGGAGACTCTGCAGAAATTCCGTCTCGCCGCGCAAGGCCACGGCGCGGTGCAGCCGCCGCCGGAACATCGCGAGCGCGTCGCAACGTACTTTGATCCCCTGCCGATCTGGTACGAACCGTTCGAAGGCGCGCAGACCGCAGGCGAGGCGTTTCCCTTGAACGCGGTGACCCAGCGGCCGATGTTCATGTACCACGCCTGGGGCAGCCAGAACGCGTGGCTGCGGCAGATCGCCGCGCGCAACTACCTGTACCTGCATCCTGATACCGGCACCGCGCACGGCATCGCCGACGACGACTGGATCGAAGTCAGCTCCCACCACGGCACGATTATCGTTCAGGCGAAGTGGGCATCCAATGTGCAGCCGGACACGGTGTGGACCTGGAACGCGATCGGCAAGCGCAAGGGCGCGTGGAAGCTGGCCAAGGATGCGCCGGAATCTCGCAAGGGTTTCCTGCTCAACCATTTGATTTCCGATATCACGCCGAAGGGCGATTACGCCAATGCCGATCCGGTCACCGGGCAGGCGGCGTGGTTTGACCTGCGCGTATCGATCCGCAAGGCCGACGTGCAAACGGACGATGCCGAGAGCACGCCGCAGTTGCCCGCGGTCGGCCAAGCCGAAGCCAATGAAGCGCCGCTGCGCTACGGTGCGTGGTTCCGCCGTCGCAGTGCGCCAGGGCACGACCGCTGATGAACGCTCCACTGGACCAGTATTTCGACGTGATGTCTCCAGGCGCATGCCTCCAGTGACGGCAGCTGCGCTGCGTCGACACGATTCCCGAACGGGTCACGTGCGACCTCGTGCGCCCCGTTCTGATGCGCGACCCGCTGCGATAATGCGATCGATGACCTCCAATTCCTACAGGCGGTGCCAATGACCATGCTGCCACCGCCGTCGAAGAAGAAACTCGGCCTGGTGATCGACCTCGACACCTGCGTCGGCTGCCATGCCTGCGCGACCAGTTGCAAGGAATGGAATGCTGGCGGCATCACAGGACCGCTGACCGACGAGCGTCCCTACGCCAAGGATCCCCAGGGCGTGTGGTTCAACCGCGTGCACAGCTATGAACTGGAAGCCGACGCGGCCACCCAGCAGCCCGCGCAGACCCTGCACTTCCCGCGCAGTTGCCTGCATTGCGAAACCCCGGCCTGCGTCACCGTGTGTCCGACTGGCGCCACTTACAAGCGCGCAGAAGACGGCATCGTGCTGGTCGACGAGGACAAATGCATCGGTTGCAAGCTGTGCTCATGGGCCTGCCCGTATGGCGCACGCGAATACTCGCAAGTCGAAGGGGTGATGAAGAAATGCACGCTGTGCGTGGACCGCATCTACAACGAAAAACTAGACGAAGTCGATCGCCAGC
>JBBSTP010000244.1:0-3197 GCA_038235795.1 Lysobacterales bacterium
AGGCGGCGGCTGTCCAGCGCAAGCCGCAGGCGGACATCGACTGGTCGCCGTTGCGGCTTGAAGCCGGGGATGCCTGGATTGATTGCGGCTCCGACTACCCCACCGGCGATGGCCGGCCGCTGCTGTCGCTGGCCTATCTCGACCTGCGCGAGGCGTTGCAGGATTGCCGCGCCACCGGACTGTTGCGGCTGCGTTATGACGGCAAGATCACGACAAGCTTCGCCGCCCTGGCCGAACGCGTGGGTCGCGTCGCCAACGACCTCGGCATCGGCAAGCGCATCCTCGACATCGATTCCGCTGGCGGCCTTGTCGAAGCGGCGATACGGGCCGGCGATGCGATCGGCGAGAACAACTGGACCATCTGGGTGCGCAGTGATTCGATCTGCCACAGCGCCTGCGTACTGCTGCTGGCCGCCGGCGACATGCGCGTGATCGCCGGGCGGGTCGGCATCCACCGGATGGTGCGGGTGGGTTCGTCGGCGACCTCGCGCAAGGAGCTGGGCGAGGAACTTCGCAAGGTCAGCGAAGCACTGCGCAACTACCTGGAGCGCAATGGCGCGTCAAACGAGGTCTATGACCTGATGACCACCGTGCCGAACCGGACGCTGCATGTGCTCAGCGACGATGAACTTGATCGTTATGGCCTGTCCGGCCCGAACGCAGTGGAGGACGACCTCAACCGGATCCGCCTGGCGCGTCGCTGCGGCATTGATTTCGTGCGACGCCGCGACGCATTCCGCCACGCCTACGACGTCAAGTGCATGCAGCAAGAAGCGGATGGAGACCAGGACGTTGACGACATGAATCACTGCGGCCTTGGGCTGCGCACGCGTTTCGGCTTCCCGGACGCGCGCTGCCCCAATGACAGCCCGATGGCCGAGCTCGACGGCGCAATCGTTGCCATGCCCGACCTGCCGGAAAACGAGGGCAAAGAATTGGCAAACACTAAGCCATCCATATCGGTCGATGTTCCCGCGACGCCTGTCGCATCAACGCCGTTGGCATCGCCTGAATTGCAGGTTGAGCAAGAGGCTGCGGAGCCGGACGACGCAGACAAAGTCACCGACTGACGTCGCGGCTACGGACATTGCCGCTCAGCGGCCACCACCGCCACCGCCACCACCGCCACCGCCGGAGAAACCACCGCCACCAGCACCCGACGAGCTGCCGGGTGGTGTCGACGAGGACGCGATCTGCGAGCTCAGGCTGTTGCCCACGGCCTTGCTCAGGCTGCCCATGCTGTCGATGCCGCCGCCGCGATACCACGCGATGCCCGCAGTCGCGGCCGCCGCCGCCGCGGCGCCAACGGCCAAGGTGAATTTCGACGTCCACGCATCCTCGACGTCCAGCGCCACCGCGTACGGCAGCAGGAATTCGTAGCGCTTGGCATCCAGCATCGGGGGACGCGTTTCTTCCCCGTGGGGGCCGGGCACGCTGGCCAGTTCATCGCGCTCGGCCACGGAAAGGTAGCGCTTGAGGCCCTCGATCTCGTCCAGCATCCTGCGGCCTTCCAGGGTGGGTGCCCGCACCAGCCACGCGAACACCCCCAGGGTGATCGCCATCAGGATCAGGATCGGAATGATCATCAGCACGCCGGTACCTCCGCCAAGCACAAACGCTGCCACCCCGGTGACCGCGAGGATCGCGACGGCCCAAGCAATGCTGCCGCCATTGCGCTTGAACATCTTGCGGTCGTAGGCGGCGTCCAGCATTTTTCGATGGCCGGCCTGCGCTGCCTGCATGATGCTGGCGTTGGTGTTCTTCAGCACCAGCGTGCCCCCTGCCGCGAAGAGCTTGGCGTGCAATGCCCGCTGCGAGTCCGGCAAGCTGTCGAGGCCGTCGCTGCGCGTGCGCGTCAGGGACCATTCGTCCTTGAGCAAGCCCTTGTCGCGCTCGATGCGCAGAAATCCGGCGACTGCGAGCGACAGCACGTCAGCGGAAAAGGCGCGGTTGTCGTGGCCCATGCGCTGGATGAAGCGCAGTGCTGCGGGCGAATAGCCAGGGGGTGGGTCGTAACGCGCAATCACGACGCCGGGCCTGGGGTCGCGTCCGATGGCGCTCCAGCGGCGGAAGCAGAACAGCAGCATCAAGACCAGGCCCGCCAGGGCAATCAGGCCTCCACGATTATCCTTGAGCAACCACCAGATGCGCTGCTCGCGGCTGGGTGCGACGACCACTCCCTTAGGGAAACTCAGGACCACGGTCAGGCCTTCATGTGGCGCCAGCGGGAGGGTGAGTTGCCAGTGCGCCTGTCCCGGTGCCGGCACGCTGGCCGTGTAGTTTTGTCCCTTGCTGTCCCGCTCCCCGGTATATCCCTCGGCGGCAAGCTGGTCGACGGGCACCGGCGTTGGCAGGCGCACATCGACGCTTCCGGACTCAATCGGGAAATCCCAACCGGTGCCGATCGCGTTCCAGTACAACTCGTCGTGGTCGGCGAAGAACCCTAACTGGCGCGTCGTGCGGTAGTGCACGGTGTAGGTGAATTCGCCGGGCAATGGCAGTAATTCGTCATTGCCGGTGTTGATGCGCACGCCGTTGGCCAGGCGTTCGGTGAACCATGGCTCGGCTTTGCCATCGCGCAGGACATCGATGACGTGCAGGTCAACCACCACGCGGTTGCCTTGGCGGTCCGTGTAGCGGGTTGGGAAGTCGCGGTAGATGCCGCGGCGGATGTTGGTGCCCTCGGCGCGGACCTTGATCTGTTCGCGCACGTCGAGGCTGCCATCCCGGTTGACCTGGACCTGGCTGTCGTAGCCAAGGATGCGTTCCTGCGCGAACGCCGGTGCGACAGGCATCACGACCAGTGCGCTGGCCCAGACGAAAGCAAGCACGAGCCCGGCAATACGCTTCATGCCGCCAGATCCAGTTTGACCGCGGCGCGGCTGTCGGCCTCGGCCTGGAAGAAGGGCGTATCCGGGAAGCTGCCCAGTTTCGCGACCAGCAGGTCAGGGAAGCGTTGCCTGCCGTCGTTGTAGTCGCGCACTGCGCCGTTGTAGAAACGTCGCGCGTACTGCAACTGCTCTTCGACCTTGACCAGTTCGGCCTGCAGCTGGGCAAAGTTCTGGTTGGCCTTCAGGTCCGGGTACGCTTCCTTCAGCGCAATCAGGCGCCCGAGCGCATGTTCCAGCGAGGCCTCGACCTCGCCCAGCTGCCCGGGCTGCGCGATGCCCATTGCCTGGCTGCGCAGCTCGGTGACC
>JBBSTP010000245.1:0-3166 GCA_038235795.1 Lysobacterales bacterium
ATGGTCGCGGAGGTCACCAGCAGCTTGAGGTCTGGCCGCCGCGGCAGCAGCCGCTTGAGGTAGCCGAGCAGGAAGTCGATGTTGAGGCTGCGCTCGTGCGCCTCATCAATGATGATGGTGTCGTATTTCGACAGCCAGCGATCGGCCTGGATCTCCGCAAGCAGGATGCCGTCGGTCATGAACTTGATCGCGGTCGCATCGCTGACCGCATCGTTGAAGCGCACCTGGAAGCCGACCACACCGCCGAGTTGCACCTGCAACTCCTCGGCGACGCGCCTCGCCACCGAACGCGCGGCGATCCTTCGCGGCTGGGTGCAGCCGATCATCCCCGCAGCTCCTCGACCCGCCGCGATGCACAACTTGGGTAGTTGGGTGGTCTTGCCGGAGCCGGTCTCCCCTGCGATCACCACCACCTGATGCTTGCGGATCAGTTGGACGATGTCGTCCGCCGAGGCGGCAATCGGCAGGCTTTCGTCCACCTCGGGCGTTGGCAGCGCCGCGGTGCGTCGCTCGCGTTCGGCGATGGACGCCTGCAGCTTCAGCGTGAACGCATCGCCCAGCGCGGCGTCGGCGGGCTTGGCCTTCCATTTCGACCACAGGCCGAGCAGGCGCCCACGGTCGCGGCTCATCGCGCCATCAATGGCGCGGCGGGCCTGTGTTGACGCCGACGTTGCATGTTCTTCGATAGCGTGCATGGATCGATGCGAGAGAAAACATCCCTTTCACGGCAAGGCCGCATCGGTCTATTGTCGCCGCTAGCACTCGCATAAATTCATCCACAAGGAATCGTCATGGCCAAGAAGACATCCCCCGCCAAGCCCGACAACGCCACGAAAGCCCCGGTCGCAGCGCATGCAGACGGCGCGCCCGATATCAATATCGGCATTTCCAGTGGCGATCGACGCAAGACCTCTGAGGGCCTGGCGCATTTCCTGTCCGATGCGTTCACCCTGTACCTGAAGACCCACAACTTCCATTGGAATGTCACCGGGCAGATGTTCAACGCCCTCCACAACATGTTCGAAGCGCAGTACACCGAGCAGTGGAATGCGCTGGATGAGATCGCAGAGCGCATTCGCGCACTGGGGTTCAATGCACCGGGCTCCTATGCGGAGTTCATTCGCCTCAGCTCGATTGCCGAGGAACCCGGCCTGACCGATGCCGCCGACTGGCGCGAGATGGTCCGCCAGCTGGTGGTCGGCAATGAAGCCGTCTGTCGCACAGCGCGCAAGGTCCTCGAGACCGCCGATGAAGCCGGCGACGACCCGACCGTGGACCTGATGACACAGCGCCTGAATATCCACGAAAAGACCGCGTGGATGCTGCGGTCTCTGTTGCAGTAACCACGCAAGCACGCAAGCACGTTGAAATGATTAGCCGAGCCGCGCCATCGGCTTGGTATCGTGGTGCGCATGGAAGATGCCGCACTCGAAATCCTTCGCACCACCTTCGGTCACACTGGCTTTCGCGGCGAACAGGCACGCATCATCGAATGCGTGACCCGGGGCGGCGACGCCCTGGTGCTGATGCCCACTGGCGGCGGCAAGTCGCTGTGCTATCAGTTGCCGGCCTTGCTGCGCGAAGGCTGCGGGATCGTCGTTTCGCCCTTGATCGCGTTGATGCAGGATCAGGTCGAAGCTCTGCTCCAACTCGGCGTGCGCGCGGCCTTCCTCAATTCCACCCTGGATGCGGCGAGTGCACGCGCAGTCGAGCAGGCGCTGGTCGCCGGCGAGATCGACCTGCTCTACGTCGCCCCCGAGCGTTTGTTGACCCCGCGCTGCCTGGACCTGCTGGATCGCACCAGGATTGCCCTGTTCGCCATCGACGAAGCGCATTGCGTGTCGCAATGGGGCCACGATTTCCGTCGCGAATACCGCGAACTGACGGTGTTGCACGAGCGCTGGCCAAACGTGCCGCGCATCGCGCTGACGGCCACTGCCGATGCCCCGACCCGCGCCGAGATCGCCGAGCGGCTGGCGCTGGAGGATGCCCAGCAATTCGTCAGCTCCTTCGACCGGCCCAACATCCGTTATCGCGTCGTGCTCAAGGACGGCAGTGGCCAACGCGCGCTGCTCGACCTGATTTCCAGCCATTCAGGTGAAAGCGGGATCGTCTATGCGTTCTCCCGCAAGCGGGTCGAGGCCATCGCCGAACAACTCGCCAAGGCCGGGATCAACGCGCTGCCCTACCATGCCGGCATGCCCGGCGATGCGCGCGCGGCCAACCAGCGCCGCTTCCTGCAGGAAGACGGCGTGGTGATGGTGGCGACCATTGCCTTCGGCATGGGTATCGACAAACCCGACGTGCGCTTCGTGGCGCATGTGGACCTGCCCAAGTCGATCGAGGGCTATTACCAGGAAACCGGCCGCGCCGGCCGCGACAGCGAACCGGCCGAGGCCTGGCTGAGTTATGGCCTGGGCGACGTGGTCAACCTGCGCCAGTTGATCGCGCGCTCCGATGCCGACGAGGAACGCAAGCGGGTCGAAATCGGCAAGCTCGATGGCTTGCTGGGTTTCTGCGAGTCCACCCAGTGCCGCCGGCAGGCATTGTTGGGGTGGTTCGGCGAGCTGCATCCAGGCGATTGCGGCAACTGCGACAACTGCATGAATCCGCCCGAGCGCTGGGATGCCACGCAAGCCGCGCGCAAGGCGCTGAGTTGCGTCTATCGCAGTGGCCAGCGGTTCGGCGCCGGCCATGTCATCGATATCCTGCGCGGCATCGAAAGCGACAAGGTGCAGCGCTTCGGCCATGAGCAGTTGTCGACCTGGGCGATCGGCACTGAGCTTGATGCCAGGCAGTGGAGTGGGGTCTTCCGGCAGCTGGTGGCGCTGGGCCTGCTCGAAGCGGACGCCGAGCGCCATAACGCGCTACGCCTGACATCCAGTGCGACGCCCGTGCTCAAGGGCGAGCGCGATGTGTGGATGCGCAAGGATCCCCCCAAGGCGCCGCGCAAACGCGCGCATGCCCGCACCCACGCACCGATGGCGGCGCTGTCACCCGGATCGACGGCGCGCTTCAATGCACTCCGCGAGTGGCGCGCCACGACCGCGCGCGAACAGGATGTACCGGCTTACGTGATATTCCACGACGCCACCCTGCGCCAGATCGCCGAGATGGCGCCACATGACCTGGATGCGTTGTCGACGATTGCCGGGATCGGCAGCAC
>JBBSTP010000246.1:0-3142 GCA_038235795.1 Lysobacterales bacterium
AGGCCAAAGCGCCGCGACCAGCTCATCACGGTCGACAGATGCACGCCGACAATCGAGGCGATCTCGGCCCAGGTGCGCTCCTGCTGTCGCAGCCGATGCGCCTGCTCGCGCAGCAACTCCAGCGACGCTTCCGACAACAACCGACCATCGGACTTGTTCATGGAACCACCTTAGAACATTCTGTGTTTGTTTGCCGGGCTAATAGCAGAGCCGGCCAGTACCGATGGCGCGCCAAAGGCTGCATCGCTGACCCCCGGCCTGCGGCATCCATCGATGCCTTGTGCGTGCCTTCCATGGCGAGTTGTGCCCGGCAGGAACGCAATCGAGACGGCAGTCAGGTTGATTGGGACAACAGCTCTGGTTGCACGCCCCAACAATTGACCGCCGCGTCCAGCAGCAGCGACTCACCTTCGGACACATGACGGTCGGTTTCGACTACCGAAGCGCAGAGTTCGAGCAGTTTTTGGCGCAGGGACGGGTTGTCGACCTCCGCCATGAAACTGCGCACGGTGCCCTTGTCGAGACAGCTCGCATTGCTCCACTGGCTTTTCTCGCACGCCTGGATGTCTTGGCAGAAGTCGCGCGTCACATCGATCAGGATGGCGGGAGTGACCCCCAACGATTCACGAGCCGGCGAGTGCGACAGGGACGTCAGCTCGGACAGGCAGAGATGCCCGTCGGCCAGCATCATCATCGCGATGATGCGCGCGGCCGCTTCGGGACTGTTTTGTGGATAGCTGCGCACGATGTGCTTTTTGTGGATGGGGTTGGGTCAAGTTGGACGGAAGTGTCGAGGCGACCGATGCTCTGTGCAGCGGGCTTGCCCCGACGTCGAAGGTTTAGATGGGTCGATTTGCTTCAGAGCGCGTTCGCTGAAGCCAAGGACGGTTCGGCGCGCTTGCGCATGGCGTGGTCTCTCTGGACACCGCGGCGGCGTTGCCAGCTTTGTACAAGGGCACGCGAGCCGCGCGCCAGGGCGTCTTCAAACGCTTGCCGCCAATTCGGCGCGGTCGAGACGATGACGATCGGGCTGCCGCGCTCGGGTGTGAGTTCCAGGCGGCAGCGCTTGTCAACGCCCCCGCGCGGACCGTTCAAGTCGGACAGCTGCACCTTTGCGCGCGGCAGCAGGGACGAAGCACGCCGCAGCGCGAAGCGAAGCCGCTGCTCGGCAATCTCACGCAACAAGCCTGCCTGCGGGTCTCGGGATTCAAAGACGAACTGCATCTGAAAACTCCTTGAGGAACAACGGTCAGCCGAAGATAGCGCTTCAGAAATTCTCTAAAAACCATAAAATCACATAAGATATTTTCGTAAAATACTGAGCATGCGTTTGACGTTCAGCCACCGCCACCTCTACTATTTCTGGGTCGTTGCCAAGGAAGGCAGCATGTCGCGCGCGGCCGAGCGGCTCGACATGGCGGTGCAGACCGTGAGCGCCCAGGTGCGCGAACTGGAGCGCGATCTGGGCTGCCAGTTGCTAAAACCCGCTGGCCGGGGTCTGGCGTTAACCGAAGCTGGCACGGTGGCGCTGCAGCAGGCCGAGCAGATATTTCAACTCTCTCAAGCGTTGCCCGAGCAGGTGCTAACCACGGCCCAGACGCCGTCGGTGCGGCTGGCGGTAGGAATCGCCGACGGACTGCCCAAGCTCGAAGTGCAGCGCCTCCTGCAACCGGTGCTGAGCGTGGCCCATCTGCGGCTGGTCTGCGATGACGGGGAGATGGCCGATCTGCTGGCCGACCTGGCGCTGCACAAGCTCGACGTGGTGCTGACCGACCACCCCGCGCCGTCGAATCTGGATCTCAAGGTGCACAGCCACTCACTCGGCACATCGGACATCGGCTGGTATGGCTCGCCGCACTGGTGGGCGCTTGCGCACGAAGGATTTCCGGCGTCGCTGCAGCACGTGCCGATCCTGCTGCCGACCACGCATTCGGTGGTGCGCGGCCAGATCGACCGTTGGCTGAGCCAGCACGGATTGCGCCCCAGGATCGCCGGCGAGATCGAAGACAGCGCATTGCTGGAGACCTTCGGCAGCACCGATCTGGGCGTTTTTCCTGCGGCGATGGCGACCGAAGACGACCTGCTGCGCCGCAGCGGCGTGAAGCTGATCGGCGCCTGCGAAGGGGTGCAGGAGCACTACTACGCGATCAGCACGGAACGCAAGGTGATGCATCCGCTGGTGCAGAAGATGTTGAGCCGGGCATGACATTCCTCGACAGACGGATTCTGCTTCGCTGCGGCGCTCAGGGCTATCGATCGGATCGACATCAACGCTTCCAGTTCTAAGGCTGGTTGTTCGTCACCTCGGAATGAATCAGTGACAGCCGCTAGGGCGCATGAGCTATCGCTACACCACTTGCTCGATGGCGCTGTGCATCGACACAAGCTGTGCCAATGGCGGTGACCACCATGGGGTTAGGGTAGTTCCGTCCTCAATTCTCTCTCCGCATGCCAGACTTACACGATCGTTAAAACAACCAGCCAGACAAAGCTCGCCGTTGCGGCAATTCGGCTTGGTGGCACGGCCCGCCCGACCGCTGTGAACAAGAAGATGTTGTAGGGCAGCGGTGCAAAGTGGATGGTTGCGGCAGCCCAAGAGGGCACGCCATGGCTGGCTGCCATTAGCGCAATGAACGTGGCCAGAATGTTTATAGCCGTGCCGACGCATAGCATGTCGATCCAGAGCAAGGTGTGCATCGGCACCTCGCCGCGCCAGCGGCGAACGAAGAACGACAGGCAGTGGCATTTGTTCAATGCATTTGGTATCAGGTTGACGCGGCAGCGATGCCCTATGTCGACCTGTGTAATTTGCCAATCCGACGCATTCAGCCACAGGCGCACAAATTGATGGAACTCGGCTTCATGTTGGAGCGCAAGCGCCGCCGACCCGCACTCTGAGGCCTGGGCCGGCCGCGTCGGTTCTGCGTGCTGCGTCTTAATCCGGTGGGAGATGCACCGGCTTTGCCGTCACGGACGGCTGAGCCGCGGATGGCTCCTGAGCAGGAAGATTGAGCGGCGGCATCTCCGGCTCTTTCAGCCGCACCGGGTTCACCGATTTCTTGCGCAGCCGGATATTGAGCATCTCCACGCCCACCGCAAACGCCATGGCGAAATAGATGTAGCCCTTCGGCACGTGGTGGTC
>JBBSTP010000247.1:0-3125 GCA_038235795.1 Lysobacterales bacterium
CGTGGACGAACCAGCCCACCCAATCGTCGATCCCGTTGAGTCCTGCAGGTAGGCCAGCACCCAGGTCGCCCAGCGGTCGGTTGAAGAACTCCACGTTCATCATGAAGATGCCAAGTAGGGCAAACCCGCGGATGACGTCCAGCGCGTGGATGCGATCGCCGGCCGCGATCGGCTTGAAATCTGTGCTCATCGCAACTCCCTCATTGGACGTGCATTAGGGCACTCGCCAAGGAAGTCTCGGGGGCCAGACGTCACCACGACCTACGTCTACTCGATACGCAAATGGCCTGCATTGCAGGCCATTCGAGACAATCCCTTGCCAGTTCGAACGAATCAATGCGCGTGGCCACCATCGCCATGCACGTGCTTGTGTTCCAGCTCCTCGGCACTGGCTTCGCGCACCTCGACGATCTCGATATCGAAGTCCAGGTCCTTGCCGGCCATGGGATGGTTGAGGTCGACATCGACCACGCTCATGCCGATTTTCTGGATGGTCACCGCCCGCGGGCCGAAGTTGGTCTGCAGCACCACCTGCATGCCTGCTTCCAGCTTCTGGTTGCCAAAGTGCTTCTTCGGGATGCGTTGGGTCATGCCCTCGCGCTTGTCGCCATAGGCGTCAGCTGCTGGGACACTGGCCTTGAAGCTGTCGCCGGCCTCGCGGCCTTCCATCGCCTTCTCGAGGCCCGGGATGATGTTGCCGTGTCCGAACAGGATCGCCAGCGGCTTGCCGTTGTCCCGGGAACTCTCCACCGACTCGGCGCCGGATTCGGCAACCGCATAGTGGAAATGGACGACGCGGTCTTTCTCGATCTTCATGGGAACCCTTTGACTGTTTGTTGACTGTTTGAGATTGGCGTGGCGCTTGCCGATGCGATGCGATGCGGCAACACTGCGTGGTGTATGGAACCAGACACCGGCATGCAGCGACCAAGCCCCCATTATCGGGGCTACGCGATCCTGGCGCTATCGACAGCGCTGCTGCTCGCTGGATGTGGCGGCAACGATGCGCGCCGTGCGTCGCCACAATTCCCGTTCCCGCCGGTTTCCGCGCGAGCCCGGCCGCTGTTGCCACCGGTCGATCCAATCCGCGCCAATGCGGTGCTAATGCGCGCGATCAGCCTGGTGGGCACGCCCTATCACTATGGCGGCAATACCCCGGAAGGCGGTTTCGACTGCAGCGGGCTGGTCACGTATGTCTATCGCGACATGCTCGACCTGAACCTGCCACGCACATCGCGGGAACTGGCGACGATGCAGGGACCACGCATCGCAACGGCGCACTTGGCCAGCGGCGACCTGGTGTTCTTCGGCAATGGGAAGGATGTCAGCCACGTGGGCATCTATGTCGGCGAGGGGCGCTTCGTGCATGCGCCCAATGCCGGTGGCACGGTCCGGCTGGATCGCCTGGACGGGAGTTGGTGGCGCGACCATTACAGCGGCGCACGCCGGTTGTTGAATTGATTCAACAGGTTGCGCCAAACTGAATCATCACAAAAATGAATTGGGCAATGTTCAATTAATGTGACTGAAAGACGCGTTCCTTGACGGTCTGCTAACGAAAATTGAACCTTTCACGCGGCTTGCACAGGCATAGTCGCCGCTGATCCGAAATTGTGATGACCGCGTGATGACAGCAAACCTGTTCAACGGCCACACCGCCCGCCCCTTGCGTTCGGGCTATCGACTGCTTCTTGCGTGCCTGCTTGCCTCCGGCTCACTGCCGGCGTTGGCGACGACTCCCGCGCCGCAACCCGCCGCCACTGAGGTATCCGCCGTCCAGTCCACCGCTGGCGCGTCCACGGCAACTGCCGCTGCGCTCAAGGCCGTGGCGCCGGTCAGTCTGGCCAGCCCGGACAACGCGCCGTTGGTGGCCCAGTTGGCAGCCCTGCAACAGGCCCAGGACGCGCCCAATACCTCGGGGCGTATCAAGACGGTATTGCAGCGCGCCTTCGCCCTGCTCGGCACCCCGTACCGCTGGGGCGGAACCAGCCCCGAACGCGGCTTCGATTGCAGCGGGCTGGTCGGCTACGTGTTCCGCACCATCGGCATCGACCTGCCGCGCGTGTCGGGCGCCATGGCCGACGAAGGCACGCCGGTCACCGATCGCAACGCACTGGCGGAAGGCGACCTGGTGTTCTTCGGGCGCCGTGGCCGCGTTGATCACGTCGGCATCTACATCGGCGACGGCAAGTTCCTGCATGCACCACGCACGGGCCGCGACGTGACCGTCTCCACGCTCACTGAAGGCTACTGGAGCAACAAGTACATGGAAGCCCGCCGGATCGCGACCGGCACCTGACCTACACTGGCATCGACACCGATGCGTTCGACGCCGCCTGCGGGCGGCGTTGTCGTTTCAGGTTTACGGTATGCACGCCTCCGCCTCGCGGTAGCGCGCCACCGTCTGCTCGATGTCCTTGCTCAACGCCATCACCTTGGTTGCGTATTCGGCCAGACGCTCGTCTTCGTCGCTGGCGGGCACCCACGTCGGCACCTGGGTTGGCTTGCCGGCGTCATCCAGGGCCACGAACACGATCACGCAATGCGTGCACAGGCGGCCGCCGCCGTCCGTCATCGGATCGCGCGCACGTACGTCCACCGAGAAATGCATGGAACTGGTGCCGGTATAAACCAGGGTGGTCTCAATGGTGACCAGGTCGCTGATCCGGATCGGCGCGACAAAACGAATGCCGCCAACCGCGACGGTCATGCTGTAACAGCCGCTCCAGCCGACAGCGGCGGCGTAACCGGCCTGGTCGATCCATTTCATCACCGCGCCGCCGTGAACCTTGCCGCCGTAGTTGACATCGGCAGGTTCGGCCAGGAAGCGCATGGTCAGTTCACGTTGATGGCCGCTCATGCAGGCACTCCGCTGTAGTGAAGATGGGTGTTTGATCGACCGGCATGTGGTCGCAAACTATCGGCGAGGCACCCTAGAACGGCTTGGCCAGTACCAGATAGACCACGCCGCCCAGCAGCAACAACGGGATTTCATTGAACCAGCGCAGCGCCTTGGCACTTGGCAGCGCGCGGCCGGCGGCGACGCCTTTCAACCAACGCCCGGCAAATATGAAATGCGCCAGCAGCAATGCCACCAGCACGAGTTTCACGTTCAACCAGCCACC
>JBBSTP010000248.1:0-3101 GCA_038235795.1 Lysobacterales bacterium
ACTTCGACGGCACCGTTGGCGGCGAACATGCTGACCCGGATGGGGTTGGTGCGGGTGATCGGGGCAGCGGCGGTGGCAGCGGCGACGGCAGCTGCAAGCACGGCGGAACCGGCGATTGCGCGGACGAGTGTGGTTTTCATTCAAATCCCCATCGAAAAGTAAATTTCTGGCTTCGGGCGCTGCTTCCGCGCGGGCGGATGGCCGACGGTAGTCGCGTTTTACGTTGGATGCATGCTGCGCCGCAACAAGTCCGCTCCATTGAGGCTGCCCCGAGGCATCAGGTAGCGGAATCGCCAGCCTGCGGCGAACCCCAACTGTGTTCGGGCGCCGCTCAGATCAGTTGCGGAAATCCTGGTGGCAGCCTTTGCAGGACTCGCCGATCTCCTTTATGGCGGCGCCCACGCCCGCGCAACTCAACGGCGGGTTGGTCAGGACCCGGTCCATGGTCGCGCGCATCGCTGAACTCGCGACCCCGAAGCGCTGGTCGTCGCGCAGGTCCGGGAACGCGGCATCAAGGTCGTTTGCGGTCATGCGCAGCGCCTGCAGGTGCGGCAGGATGTCGGTCGCGTTGCAACGGTTCTGCTCCATGTCGGCCTTCAGCTGGCCCATGTGCCATTGCTGGACCTGCATCAATGCTTCGGGGAAATGGTCTTTCCGCTCGTCCAGGCTGCGAAGCACCATGACCGTGGCGATGGCGCCCAAGGCCAGGCCAAGCACCAGCAGTGACAGGTAGCGACCGGCATTGGACGGGCGGCGGTTGGGGTCTGGAGAAGACATGATGGCTCCATGAAGATGGTGGGATGCGGTTTCGGGCGACGATAGCATGGCGCATAGGCACTGCAATTTCCGCCGGGATAGCCCGTTAGAATCGGCCGATGCACAAGACATGGACCGACCGATTTGCCGGGGTGGAACGCCTGTACGGCGCCGGCACGCTGCAGCGCCTCGCGGCGTGCCATGTGGTGGTCATTGGCATTGGTGGTGTCGGCTCATGGGCGGCCGAGGCGCTGGCCCGCAGCGGCATCGGCACGCTGACCTTGGTCGATGCCGATGACCTGTGCGTGTCCAATACCAATCGCCAGCTCCCGGCATTGCAAGGCCAGTACGGCCGCGCCAAGGTTGAAGCGATGGGCGAGCGCTGCCGCGCGATCAATCCAGAGATCGCGCTGGACCTGCAGGCGCGGTTCCTGACTCCCGCGAACCTTGAAGGGACGTTGGGCGCCGGTTGTGACCTGGTGTTGGATGCCTGCGACAGTTTCCGCAGCAAGGTCGAGGCGATCGCATGGTGCCGTCGACGCAAGCAACCCCTGATCACGGTGGGTTCTGCAGGTGGCCGCAGCGACGTCACCCAGATTCGTGTCCGCGATCTGTCGCGTACCGAACACGACGCGATGTTGTCGCTGATCCGCAGGAAACTACGGGGCGAATTCAACTTCCCCAAGAACCACGACCGCTACTTCGGCGTGCCGGCCGTGTACTCGCTGGAGAACGTGCGTTACCCGCAGGCGGATGGCAGCGTTTGCGGCATACGGCCGAAGCTGGACAGGGACGCGGCGCTGAAACTCGATTGCGGAGCGGGCCTGGGTGCGGCTACCCATGTTACCGGCGCCTTTGCGTTCGCGGCGGTTGGCAAGGCGCTGGAGATGTTGTTGAAGCCGAAGCAAGACTGAAAGTCGTCGCGAGCCGCCCCGGTCGACCGGGTACCGCCAGCCGCTTAGTCGGCACATCCCGTGCCGATGCGCGGCCGCAGGCCATCCCTGGCCTGCGGGTCGATACCCGATCACCCGCGCCAGCTCTGTCACGTTGACGTGAGCCCAAACAACCGCTCCGCATTGGCTGTGGTCGCAGTAGCAAGGTCATCGCGTGGCATGACGCGAAGCATCGCGACGACATCGAGCACTTCGACCAGGTGGGCGGGTTCATTGCGCTGGCCGCGATGGGTGGCGATAGGCTGGTCCGGCGAATCGGTCTCCAGCAGCAGTTGTTCCAGCGGAACCGTGGCGACGACATTCCGCAACTTGTTCGCACGTTCGTAGGTCACCGGCCCGCCGATCCCGAGCAGGAATCCAAGGTCGCGCAGCTGCGCTGCCTGATGTTTGCTGCCCGGAAAGCTGTGGATCACGCCGCGCAGCCCGCCCACGCGTCGGATTGCGACGATCACCGCGTCCACCGCGCGGCGTGCGTGCACGATCACCGGCAGATTGAACTCCCGCGCCAGTCGCAGTTGAGCATCGAAATAACGTTGTTGCGTATCAACTTCCAGTCCTTCGACGTAGAAATCCAGGCCGCATTCGCCGACCGCGACGGGCCGTTCGCGCTCGATCCACTGACGCAGCTCTTCTATATGCTCGGGTCGATGCACGTCCAGGAACATCGGGTGCAGGCCGTAGGCCGGGTACAGGCCGGCAAACTGCGCGCACACCTGCTTGAGCGTCGGCCAGCCCGCTGCATCGATGGCCGGGATGATCTGGGTTGCGACGCCCGCCCTGACGGCGCGTGCGTGGACCGCAGCGCGGTCGCCGTTGAACTCGGCGACATCAAAATGACTGTGGCTGTCAACCAGTTGCACGGGATGGCCACATCTCAGTGGCGGCTGGTCTCGCCGTCAATTGGAGGTTTGCCTGGCGTGGACGGGCCTTTGCGCGTTTTCCAGTTTGCGAGCAACAGGGTGCCGAGGCCAAGCAGGATTTCATCGACGAAGGGAATGAGATCAGGGATGACCACGTCCAGCGCGAACAGCGCCGCCGTCAACGCGAACAGGCGCGGATAGCTCAGTCGTCCAAAAAAACGCAGCACCGGGGCAAGCAGGAGGTTGGCCATCGTCAAGATCCGGCAGGAGATAGTTGGAACGCTAGCATGGACCCCTCGTTCGTGACGTGGTCATTTGTGAACGTGCGCGCGCGTATTGCCGCCAACTCCCGAACGATTCAGTCAAGCCGTGTTGGAATCCGCCATTCAGGGGTTCAACAGACGCGGGAGCACCAGATCATGAAGAACAACACGTTGGCCATTGCATTGGGAGCACTGCTGGTCGGTGGCGTGGCCACCGCAGGCTTCATCAACAATCGCGATCAAGCGCAATTACCGCAAGCAAATAATGC
>JBBSTP010000249.1:0-3099 GCA_038235795.1 Lysobacterales bacterium
CACGGTCTCCAGTCCATCGTAGTGACCAAGCCACTGCACCAGCCTGGGTAGCCATTCGCTCAAGCCCAACGAGGCCAGCGACTGCGCAATGCAGAAGATCGCATGCGCATGATCCATTTCATCGCGTCCGAGTTGCGGATAGCTCGGGTCCGGCCGTGGCGCTTCGAACTGGTCGCGTAAGCGTGGCATCGGTGTGATCCTTCTGGGTTCTCGTATCAGCCGTCTGCGCGCGAATCTAGACAACGGCGCAATGACCGTCGAGCGGAAATCATGGGTCGTGGACCAACGATTCCTGCTTGATTTGTTGCCGGCGCTCTGATAGCTGCGGACCGCACCCTTTCAATAGGTTTTGCTCCGCAATCGATCCACCAGTGAACTTGCTCGGCTGCGCCACAGCGAATTTGAATCGCCCGGCATGCCCCGCCGTGCCGGGCGATGCCAGTAGTCCCGTTGCAGGCTGTTCCCCTTGCCAGTAAATCCTTTGCGCGGCCACCGATCCTGAGGTGGTCGCGCGCCCTTTGGTTTGGCCCATTACGCCCGTAGCGCGCCTTTGCCCGTCGCAACCCGCCCACGGGTTGCGGCCTCCTTTGCACAAAGGTTTTGATTCGTCAAGCAGCAAGCCCTCGACACGTAGCGACGGTTGAGTGGTTGTTCACGTCTGCGCATTCGCAAACACTTGCCTCCACTGGCGACGCTCGTTGCGTCACTTTGATCCGGTATCGATGACCAGCTGTGCTTTCAGTCAATCCGAAGACTCGTCCCGATTGAATCGCGGCTGGCTGCCGAACACCGGATCCCTTTTTTTTCATCGAGGCAGGCCAATGCTTTCGGTTTTGCATCACTCGTCATTGTCTGCGGCAGCGCTGCTGCTAGCTGGCGCCTGCTGTGCGCAAACCCCGTCGATCGTCGAGCACGGAACGGAAGTGGTATTGGGTCGCTACAGCACGCAGTCGGCTGAACCGCCGCTGGACGCCGGGGAGCCGCTGGACGTGGTGGCCCAACTCAACTTTCCCCGTGCGACCGTCCGCACGGTCGGTGATGCGATGCAGCACACGCTGCTGCGCACCGGCTACACGCTGGTTGACGCGTCGGAACTGGCGTCGGAAGCCAGGCTGTTCCTGGAGCTTCCACTGCCTGAGTCGCAGCGCGAAATAGGACCGTACCGCGTCACCAAGGTAATCGATGTGCTGCTCGGCAGTACATGGCGCTGGCATCGCGATCCACTGCGCCGCCGGCTCTGGTTCACGGTGGCACCGGCTTATGCCGCTTTGGTTCAACCCCCGTCGCCGCTTGCGCCCGTGCCGGCTGCGACTGCTGTCCCAGCCGTTGCGATCGTCGCCGTGCCACTGCCTCCCATTGCGCAGCCGGCTCCAGTCATGGCCGCCACGCTGCCGCGTTCCGAGCCATACCAGCGGGAGTTCCCATGAACGATGCGGTCGCAGCCCTGGTTGATCAGCGCCGCCTGGATGAGCAGCGGCGGGTACAGGAGACGGATACTGCGCGCCGCGCGCAGCAGCAGATCATCGAGGACGAGGAACGACAGGCGCTGGAGCGCAAGGCCGCTCGTGCGCCAAAGCTTGTCCAGACCGCGCCTCGCGCTGAACGAACCGATTGCGACGATGAGCGCTCCGATGCGCCCACAGCCGATCAGGACGCTTCCGATAGTGAAGCTGACGCCGCCCCGATCACTGAAAAACATCCCGGCGATGGCGCCGCTGGCATTGGACCGATCGCATTCCTCATCATTGGTCTTGTGATGGCAGGTCTGGGTTTTGTCGGGTGGAAGTTCTACAGCGGTGACAAGGCCTTTGCCACCCAGGCCACTTCTGACGCGTCATCGAAGGTCTCGCTACTGCCGCCGATCATCATGGCAGTGCCGACCGACGCGAACGACAGTTCTGTGTCAGTCGATCCGGTGCTGCCCTCGGCACCTCCAGGTTCGAGCAGTGATTTGACTGGAGCAGACAACGCTTCGCCACTGGACGGCTCAGAAGGCTTGCCGGAGCCAATCGCAACGACGCAAACGCCGCCACTGCCGTCGGCTGAGGCACTGGCCGCAAAGTCACTGGCAGCTGCGAACGAGGAGCGCGTCTTGGCACTGATCGCGCGGCTGGACCGGCTGGAGACAACGCTTGTAGAGATGCAGGACCGCATTCCAGCAAAGGTCCAGTTGGTCAGCGAGGGCCCCAAGGCAACGAAAACCGAATCCGCACCGGAGCGGCCGAAGCCAGCGGCTGCCAGGACCGAGCGCGCGTCCGCGAAGGCGATGCCGCCAACGATCCACGGCAATCAGCTGCTCGCCATTGACATGTGGGACGGCGTGCCATCGGTGGTCGTCGGCACCGGCTTGCCCGGCGACAAGCGCGTCAAGGTGCTCAAACAGGGCGATGCCTACAACGACATCGTCTTGCTCAGTGTCAATCCTGTGGCCAAAACCGCCACGTTCCGGCTGCGCAACGGCCGCAGCCTCACCTTGTCGGTCAACGAAGG
This sequence comes from Lysobacterales bacterium, assembly GCA_038235795.1. Lineage (GTDB taxonomy): Bacteria > Pseudomonadota > Gammaproteobacteria > Xanthomonadales > Xanthomonadaceae > Thermomonas. The sequence continues at coordinate 2,491 of JBBSTP010000249.1, forward strand.
CGGCTGATCGATGCGACCGATGCCTATCCTCCCCGCCGCGCTGCTCGTCATCGCTGCGACGGCTGCCAACTTTGCGCTGGCCCAGCAGCAAGCGGACCGCGCAATCGGACGCACGCAAGAGCAGCAGGCACACGAGCGATCGAACGAGCGCCGCTTTTTCGATCTCGACGAGCGCGATCGGGTCATCGCAGAAATCTGGGGTCTGAATGCAGAGGAGATGCAACGCGCCAAGCTGCTGCTGCAGGGTCCGCGCGCGGCGTTTTCAGTAGCGAACCTGTCGCCGGTGGAAGCGTTGGGCATCCACGCACGCAGCGAGGCCGAACGGCGCAAGTACGCCGAGTTGTTTGCGCGCGCCTTTCATCAGGACGTGGAGCGCAGCCTGGCCTGGAGCAGCGCTTACCAAGAGGCGATCGCTCGGCTGTATCCGAACGAACCCGTTGTTGACTACAGCGGCCAACCGAAGGTAGCAGCGCCGATCGGGGCGGCCGATGTGCTCAACGTGCCGCGCCTTCAGCTGATCGAAACCCCGGCACCCGCGCCGTCGTCCCGGGTGCCGGCGGCGGACCGCCGTTAGCCGCCGGGTACAGCGAGCAAGACATGATCAACCCG
>JBBSTP010000250.1:0-3025 GCA_038235795.1 Lysobacterales bacterium
AGAACCCTCCGTAAACGTCTGCTGACGATGTGGGGTTTCGCTGCGCCCCGCACAAGTCTTCTACGCCTTCTCCATGGTGCACAACAGTGGATGCTGGTTCAGCCTTGCATATTCATTCACCTGCGCGACCTTGGACTCGGCGATCTCACGGGTGAATACCCCGCAGACGCCGCGCCCGCGGGTATGCACGTGCAACATCACCTGGGTTGCGCGTTCCAGATCGAGACCGAAGAACTTGGCGAGCACGTCGACCACGAAATCCATCGGGGTGTAGTCATCATTGAGCAACATGACCGAATACAGCGGCGGCCGGGCGGTTTCGGGCCGAGTGGGCGCAACGACGACGCCATGATCGTGTTCGTGCTGGGGATTGTGCGGATCTTGGGGCATTCGCGAATTATACGGATTGACCATGCATGGACGGCATCGACGCCAGCGGTGAAAATGCAGGCATGTGGATCAACATCAAAGTTTGCCCGGACAGCGTTCGCCAGGATGCCGCGACATGAGCTACCGCGAAGGGCGCTTCTGGCAACCGGACGTGACTGTGGCGACCGTGGTGGTTCGCGATGGCCATCTGCTGTGCGTGGAAGAACGTGCCAATGGGCAACTGGTGATCAATCAGCCAGCCGGTCACCTGGAGCCGGATGAAAGCCTCATGGAAGCAGCCGTGCGCGAAACCCGCGAGGAAACCGGCTGGAACGTGCGGGTCACCCACCTGGTCGGTGCCTATCAGTGGACCGCTCCACCCCGCCCGAATGAAAGCGAGGGCCGGCATTACCTGCGCTTCGCCTTCGCTGCCGAGGCAGTGGATGAAATCCCCGGACATCGGCTTGACGAGGGCATCGTGCGCGCACTGTGGCTGGCGCCGGAGCAGTTGCAGGCGCTCGCGTCGCGTCACCGCAGCCCGTTGGTTTGGCGCACCGTGACCGATTTCCTTGGTGGCAGCCGCTATCCGCTGTCGCTGGCGCAGCAGTTGGCATGAGCGCGGGCAAGATCGTCATCGGCATGTCGGGGGGCGTGGATTCTTCGGTCGCCGCGCTGGTGTTGCGCGATCAGGGCTTCGATGTCACCGGTCTGTTCATGCAGAACTGGGCGGACAATGGCAGCGGTGACTGCCGCGCCGAGGATGATCGCCGCGACGCCGTGGGGGTCTGCGGCATGCTGGGCCTGCCCATCCGGTTCCGCGATTTCTCGCACGAATACTGGGACGGCGTGTTCGCGCATTTCCTCATCGAATACGCGGCCGGGCGCACGCCCAACCCGGACGTGCTGTGCAACCGCGAGATCAAGTTCAAGCATTTCCTGGATGCCGCCCATGAACTGGGCGCCGACGCGATCTCCACCGGTCACTACGCGCGAATCGACCAGGTCGACGGCCACTATCGCCTAGTGCGCGCGCGCGATCGCGGCAAGGACCAGAGCTATTTCCTGCATCAACTGGGGCAGGCGCAGTTGGCCGCCACGAGGTTCCCGCTGGGTGACATGCTCAAGGATGACGTGCGCCGGATCGCGCGCGAGGCCGAGCTACCGACTGCAGCCAAGAAGGATTCCACCGGCATCTGCTTCATCGGCGAGCGCGATTTTCGCGAATTCCTGTCGCGGTACCTGCCCGCCAAGCCCGGCCACATCCATGATCCGCACGGTGTGCCGGTCGGCGAGCATTCGGGGGTCTTTTATTACACACTCGGCCAGCGCGAGGGCCTGCACATCGGCGGCATGCGTGGTCGCGACGCCGCGCCCTGGTACGTGGTTGGCAAGGATATCGAGCGCAATATCCTGTACGTGGACCAGGGCCATGACAGTCCGTGGCTGCAGTCCACAAACCTGCGCAGCGAGGCCGTGCATTGGATCGCAGGCACCGCGCCGTCCATGCAGTTCCGCTGCACCGCGCAGACCCGCTACCGGCAGGCGGACGAGGAATGCGAAGTGCACATCCTGGATGACGGTGGCCTGCAGGTCGAATTCGCACGCCCGCAACGCGCCGTCACCCCCGGACAGTCACTGGTCCTGTACGACGGCGAGGTTTGCCTCGGCGGCGCGGTGATCCTGTCCACCGATGCACCGGCCGCTGGCCGCAATGCACCAAGGAGTCATGCCGCATGAGCCAGAGATATGAGTGACGCACCAATGAGAGCGGGCATCGACGATCGGGTACTCGCCCTGGCGGGCGTGCTGCAGGCGCTTGCGCAGGTTCGCCGGATTGCCGACACCGGCCAATCCGAATCCGAAGCGGTCACCACCGCGCTGGATAGCGTGTTGCGCATCGACGCCGAAAACGTCGACGCGGTCTACGGTGATGTGCAGTCCCTGCGCGGCGGCCTGCGTTTGTTGCGCGACTATCTGTCCAACACCAGCCGCGACGAAGCGCTGGGTAAACTGGCGCTGGCGGTGCTGCAACTTGAGCGCCGGTTTACGCGAGACGCGGACATGGGCGCCAAGGTCGGCATGGGCGTGGCCAGCGCCTCCGCAGTGGCGGGCAAGCTCGGTTCCGGGCATCCCGACGTCACCAGCCTGCTGGCCGAAATCTATGCAGGCACGATCAGCCAGCTGCGCCCGAGGATCATGGTCCAGGGCAACCCGCACTACCTTGGCCAAGCCGGTGTGGTGGCCGAAATCCGCGCGCTGCTGTTGGCGGCGCTGCGCTCGGCCGTGTTGTGGCGACAATCGGGCGGCAGCCTGCTGGATTTCGTGTTCCGCCGCCGCGACATGGCGGCAGCCATCGACGTGCGGCTCGGCTGAAACCAGTCGTCTGCGTACGGAATGCCCGGGTTTCCTGCATAATTGCGCGGTTAACCGGCGTGCTTTTTCCGCCATCTTCCATCTCAAACGGAGCCCTCCCCCATGGCCGACTCTTTCGCCACTCGCGCCCACCTCGACGTCAACGGCAAGTCGTATGCCTACGTCAGCCTGGCCAAGCTTGGCGAGAGATTTGACCTAGCGAGGCTTCCGTATTCGATGAAGATCCTGCTGGAGAACCTGCTGCGCCACGAAGATGGCGTCAGCGTGCTACCGGCGCACATCG
>JBBSTP010000251.1:0-3018 GCA_038235795.1 Lysobacterales bacterium
ACCCTCCCCTGCTGCGCAAGGGAGGGAGCGAAAGGCAATGAATCCGATCCTGCGCTGGTTCCACCAACTTGGTTCGCCCCCGTATTTCGACCGCTTCGCCGCGCGCTGGGCGCCGTGGGCGTATGCGTTGGGCTTGCTGGCGATGATCATTGGCCTGTATGGCGCGTTGTTCCAGGTCCCCGCCGACTACCAGCAGGGCGACAGCTTCCGCATCCTCTACATCCACGTGCCCAGTGCGTGGATGAGCATGGCGATCTTCGCGCTGATGGCGGTCTATGCGGCGATCGCGCTGATCTGGCGGATCAAGCTGTGCGAGATCCTGGCGATGGCCTGCGCGCCCAGCGGCGCTGCGTTCACCCTGATCACCCTGGCCACGGGTTCGATCTGGGGCAAGCCGATGTGGGGCACGTGGTGGGACTGGGACCCGCGCCTGACCACCGAGCTCATCCTGCTGTTCCTGTACCTGGGCGTGATGGGCCTGTACGCCGCGATTGACGACCGTCGCAACGCCGCGCGCGCCGCCGGCCTGCTGGCAATTGTCGGCGTCGCATTGCTGCCGGTGATCCGCTGGTCGGTGGTGTGGTGGAACTCGCTGCACCAGGGCCAGACCATCAGCCTGTTCGGCAAGTCGCAGATGGATCCGAGCATGATGATGCCGCTGCTGTGGATGGTGATTGGCACCCACCTGTGGTTCACCGGATCCCTGCTGGCGCGCGCGCGCGCCGACAACCTGCGCCGCGAGTCTGGCAAGGACTGGATGGCGCGGATGGCAGGCTTGGATCAGACACGGAGCGCGGCATGAGCTATCGCGATTATGTGATCGCGGCGTACCTGGTGTTCGCCATCGTATTGGCCTGGGACTTCGTGGTGCCCCGGCTGCAGGTCCGTGCCGCCCTGCGCGCCGCACGCCTGCGCGCCAACCGCGCGGCCACGCCCAAACCCTCCATGGAGCTTGAACGATGAACCCCACCCGCAAACGCCGGCTGTGGCTGGTGCTGGCGGTGGTTGCCGCCGCCGCGATCGCCACCACGCTGATCGCGATGGCCCTGCAGCGCAACGTCGCCTATCTGTACACGCCGGTCGAAGTGCTGCGTGGCGAGGCCGCTGACAATGCGCGCTTCCGCCTTGGCGGGATGGTCGCGGCCGGTTCGTTCGAGCGCGCCAGCGGTTCGATGGAGGCGCACTTCGCCGTCGATGACGGCGATGCAACGTTGCCGGTGGTCTACACCGGGATCCTGCCCGACCTGTTCCGCGAGAAGCAAGCGGTGGTCGCCACCGGCCATATGCAGGACGGCGTGTTCGTGGCCGAACAAGTCCTGGCCAAGCACGACGAGGCCTACATGCCCAAGGAAGTCGCCGACAAGATGGGCGCGGCGCACAGGAAACATGACGTGCCGGACGCCGCGGAGCAGATGCCATCGCCGTGATTGCCTCCGTGCTGCCGGCCCTGCCCGAGCTGGGCCAGGTCGTCCTGCTGCTGGCCCTGCTGGTGGCGGCTTTGCAGGCATTTCTGCCACTGGTCGGCGCACAGCGCGGCATCACGCCACTGATGGCGGTCGCGCGTCCTGCGGCGGGCCTTCAACTTGCACTCGTCGGGTTGGCCTTCGCCATCCTCACCCACGCCTTCGTGTCCCAGGACTTCTCGCTGCGCTACGTGGCCGAGAACTCGAACTCGCTGCTGCCGATGGTGTACCGCTACACCGCGGTGTGGGGCGCGCATGAAGGCTCCCTACTGTTGTGGGCGCTGATCCTGGCGCTGTGGACCGCAGCGGTCGCGCTGATTTCGCGCGCCCTGCCGCAGCCGGTGGTTGCGCGCGTGCTCGGGGTCATGGGCATCGTCAGCGTCGGCTTCCTCGCCTTTTTGATCTTCACCAGCAACCCGTTCGTGCGACTGCTGCCCGGTGCTGCCGAAGGTCGCGACCTCAACCCATTGCTGCAGGACCCGGGGATGATCATCCATCCGCCGATGTTGTACCTGGGGTACGTCGGGTTTTCGGTGCCGTTCGCCTTTGCGATTGCGGCATTGCTGGACGGCAAGGTCGATGCGCGCTGGCTGCGCTGGACGCGGCCGTGGACCAATGTGGCCTGGGGCTTTCTGACCCTGGGCATCGCGCTCGGCAGCTGGTGGGCGTACTACGAACTCGGCTGGGGCGGCTGGTGGTTCTGGGATCCGGTGGAAAACGCCAGCTTCATGCCGTGGCTGGTCGGCGCGGCGCTGCTGCATTCGCAGGCCGTCACCGAAAAGCGTGGCAGTTTTGCCGGCTGGACTCTGCTGCTGGCCATCGCCGCATTCTCGCTGTCGTTGCTGGGCACCTTCCTGGTGCGCTCGGGCGTGCTGACCTCGGTGCATGCGTTCGCCGCCGATCCCACCCGCGGCCTGTTCGTGCTGATCTTCCTGGGCATCGTGATCGGCGGTTCGCTGCTGTTGTATGCATTGCGCGCGCCCTCCAATACCGAAGGTGCCAAGCCGTTCGCCGCCGCATCGCGCGAGACCCTGCTGCTGCTCAACAACCTGCTGCTGACCACGGCCTGCGCGATGGTGTTGCTGGGCACGCTGTATCCACTGCTGGCCGATGCACTGGACCTCGGCAAGATTTCGGTCGGCCCGCCCTACTTCGCGTTGATGTTCCTCCTGCTGATGGCGCCGCTGGTCGCGCTGCTGCCGTTCGGGCCGTTGACCCGCTGGCAGCGCGAAGACATGGCATCGCCGCTGCGCATGCTTGCGCCGTGGGCGGTGCTGGCCTTGCTGCTGGGCGTTGTGGCGTTTTTCATCGCGCCCCAAGGCAGGTGGAAAGTCGCCGCAGGCGTCATCGGTGCGACCTGGGTTGCGGCTGGCACGCTGCGTTTCCTCTGGTCGCGAGTCCGAATCGGTGGTCCGCGCGCGCCCGGCGCGCGCCTGACCCGCGAGATGCTCGGCATGGTGTTGGCACATCTCGGCGTGGCCGTGTTCCTGGTCGGCGCGCTGCTGGTCGAAGGGCTGAGCGAGCAACGCGAGCTCGCCCTGAAGCCGGGCGAGTC
>JBBSTP010000252.1:0-3009 GCA_038235795.1 Lysobacterales bacterium
CGAGGTTCCAGTCGGAGGAATGCTTGATCACTGCGCCCATCGCCACTTCGCCGAGCTGCTGGCCGTGCAGGCCGAACTTCTCGACCAGCGCGCCCAGGGTGCGCACCGACATGCCGAGATTGCCGACATCGGCATACGCCGTGTTTTGCCGGCAGAACGGAATGCGGACGCCACCAAGTATGGCGACAGGACGACCATGTTGCATGGACTTCACCTCAAGGCTGTGCCCACCGTGCGGGCATAATGGGTCAGTGTAGCGCCGCTGCGTTGAGCGATAACTCGATAACCGCATGAACCTACTTCAGCAACCGGATTTCCGCGGCGTCATCGCGCTCGAGCTTCGCGACGGCGATCCACCGAAGCACGCCGCGTTGCGGGCCGATGCCGCGGGTGAGCTGGCCATGCAGTTGGGTCGCGACCTGGCCAAACTTGTCCCGGCAGCGGGCCGGTGCGACCTGGCGCTGTTTGCCGCGCATTTCGATCCGGCCGAGGCACTGCGCCCGGGCTGGCCCTTGCATCAGCGCATCGTGGAACTGCTGCAACGCGCGCCGGGGCGATCGCAAGGTCCGCGCCTCGTCGGCTTCGGCGCGGCTGCCGACGGCACCGTGCCGCAACCACTGCAGAGCGACGCGGCCCTGGCCGGTGGCGGCTTGCGGGTGCTGCCCTTTGTTCTACGAGGTGACAACGCCGCCATCGCATCCGCGCAGCTCGAGGAGGTGCTGCTGGACCTCGGCATGGCCGCCGCCGACACCGCGCTGGCGCTGCATGATGGATTCAACGCACGCATCGAACACGTGCGTTACCTCAGCCTGCACGATCTCACTGCGATGATCGCGATGCAATACCGCAACGTCGGCCTGGGGCCACTGTGGACGTTACTGGAAACCGCATTGCTGGAACCGGGCACGGAGGCCTGGCTGGACGCCGGCCAGGAGCCGCTGGCGCGCTATGCCGATGGCGAGGTGCGGATCGCGCTGTTCGATCCCTGTGCCTGGCGCATGCGCTACGTGGCTGGCGAGGCGGACGGCTCGAAGCTGGAACGCGGCTTCGCGATGTTCCAGGCCCGCCAGCGCCAGTTCGCCGCGGTGCTCGACGCACACGGCGTGCCGGTGCAGTTCGTGCACTGCGCCGACGGCAACGACACCGACTGCCTGCGCTGATCGTTAGCGAACGACCTTGATCACCGCGCATGCCACCCGCGCGCCAGCGTTACCCGAGGGTTGGCTGCTGTAGTCATCAGGCGCCGCATGCACGACGATTGCGCGGCCGGCGATGTCGTTGGAGCCTCCACCGCCGAGGCTGACGCCCATCAGGTGCGTGTTGACGCGTGCCACGCCCTTGGCGTCGGCGACGATGTTGTCGCTGTCGCCGGCATGATGCGCGCCCTGCATCGCGCGCCCGTGCGGCTGCGCGGTCGGGTTGAAATGGCCGCCGGCGCTGGACCCGTCGGCGGCGCTGCAGTCGCCTTTTTCATGGATGTGGAAACCGTGACTGCTGCCGGAGCTGAGGCCACCGACCTCGCCCGTCATATGCACGCCGGCGCCCATCGGCATCAGCGTCAGTGTTCCGCTGACCAGGCTGCCGGACGCACTGGCGAGGTTGGCAATCGCTTGCTGCGCGGTGCTGATGCCCGGCATGTATTGTTTTGCCGCCCTGGCTTCAGGCGTCGACATCGGCGCGGTACTGGCGCAGCCGGCCAGCGCAACTACCAGCGCAGCAGTCAGGACGGATGCGTGGCGATGGCAATTCATATGCATGGCGGTACTCCTTGTACGAGTCCGTAAGTGTGGGGCGCACGCGGTGCAGTGGCGATGAAATCGCCTCAGCGCCGCGTGCGCGACGCGCCCAACTTGCGGGTCACCGTGTTACGGCCCAGTCCCAGCCGCGAGGCCGCCTCGCCGCGATGGCCCTCGCAATGGTCCAGCGCCGCCTGCAACAGCACCTGCTCGAAATCGCGCTTGGCGTCCGTGTGCAGGTCCTGCGCACCGGCGGCAAGGCGCGCACGCGCCCACGTGTCCAATGCCTGCTGCCACGCCGCCGCATCGCCACTCACCGCATGCGCGGACGGCAGCGCCTCGGCGAGATCCACCAGGCCAATCGTGTCACCTGGCGCCAACGCAGCCAGCCGCCAGCACAGGTTTTCCAGCTCGCGCACATTGCCGGGCCAGTCGTGGGCCTGCAGGCGTTGCAGGGCAGGTTTGCCGAGCGTCTTGGTCGGCACCCGCAGGCGCGCGGTCGCGTTGGCGAGGAAGCGCGCCGCCAGTTGCGGGATGTCTTCGCGGCGCTCGCGTAGTGGTGGCAGTGGGAGTCGCACCACGTCCAGCCGATGCAGCAGGTCGGCGCGGAAACGGCCCTGCTCGACCAGCGTCTGCAGCGGCTGGTGGGTGGCGGCGATCACGCGCACGTCGACGCGGATCAGCTCGCGTCCGCCGACACGGAAAAACTCACCCTCGGCCAGCACCCGCAGCAGGCGCGTCTGCAATGCCAGCGGCATGTCGCCGATCTCGTCCAGGAACAGGCTGCCGCCATGGGCTTGTTCGAAGCGGCCGATGTGGCGCTTGCTGGCGCCGGTGAACGCGCCCGCCTCGTGACCGAACAGTTCCGACTCCAGCAGTTCGGTCGGGATCGCCGCGGTATTGAGTGCCACGAAGGGACGCGCCGCGCGCGGCGACTCGCGGTGCAGCGCGCGCGCCACCAGCTCCTTGCCGGTACCGGTTTCGCCGGTGACCAGCACCGACAGCGGCGCCTGCGCCAGCCGCCCGATCGCCCGGAAAAGCGCCAGCATCGCCGGCGCTTCACCGATCAGCCGCGCATCGTCGGAAATCGCGGCATCGAGCGGCGGCGGCGCGGGTGCCACCGCGGTCCCGGCCTCCGGTTGCGGCAGCGCGCGCCTTGCCAGCGCCACCGCCTGGTCCAGGTCGAAGGGCTTGGACAGGAACTCCTGCGCGCCGCCGCGGAACGCCCCGGCGGTACTGGCGACATCGGTATACGCCGACATCACCACCACCG
>JBBSTP010000253.1:0-2983 GCA_038235795.1 Lysobacterales bacterium
GAAGCCAATTCCTGCTCCCGTGCCACATCCACCTTGGCCAGCAGGAATGCACCGTTGTAGTCAGTAGCCAGTTTTTCCAGCAGCGGGCTCAAGACTTCGCACGGCTCGAACCCCGCTGCCCAGAAACTGATCAGGACCGGGGTTTGCAGCGAGGCTCGGATCACGGTGTCCTCGAAGGTCGCGGCAGTGGCGTCGAAGACGTGGGAAGCGGTGGTATCGGTCATGGGGGTGCCGGAAAATGATGTATTCCAAGCTAGCATGGGGTCATGGACGCATTGTTCAAGTTCACGCGGGCCATTCCACTGCTGGCGGTGGCGCTGTTCGTAGCGACACTGGCAAGCGCGGGCCTTGGTTTGCCGGAATACTCGCAGCGCCTGCATCCGGTCGGCCTGCGCGGCGCGACCGGCATGCCTTACGCCATGGCCTTCAACCTGCTGTTGTTCGTGGTGCCGGGCGTACTCCTGGCGATAGCCGGGCAGGGTTTGCGCAGTCGATTGGTGGACGCAGGATGGCTGGCCGGGATCGGCATCGTGCTGGTGCAGTTGTCGGCACTGGCGTTTGCGATGCAGGGCGTGGTGTCGCTCGATCCTTCCGATATGGACGCGAACGCCAGTCGCCTGCATGTGTTGGCGTGGATGCTGTGGTGGATGGCCTTCGTGCCGGGCGCGCTGCTGCTGGCACTGGGTGCGCGGCGCGGCCGGGCGTTCGCGTTGGCTTCGCTTGCGGCGGCGGTACTGGTGCCGGTGATAGCGCTGTTCGCGCCGATCGGCCTGTGGGTCGGGGTTGCGCAGCGACTGGCGTTTGGGGTCTGGTTCGGCTGGTGGGTGTATGCCTCACGTCGCCTCAGCCATGTTTCAGCTTCAACCCAAGGATCGTCGCCGACAGCAGGAAGGTGATTGCATTGGACACGATCATCGGCCACGAGTGCAGCACGAAGCCATAGCAGAACCAGAACGCGATGCCGACGGTGAACACCAGGTACATCCACAACGAGATGCCGCTGGTGTCGCGGGTGCGGATGGTCTTCGCCGCCTGTGGTACGAACGAGAGCGTGGTGCAGGTCGCGGCGACGACGCCCAGCCATTCCAGGTTCACCGTGCGGGAGTCCGCTGGATGTTGCCGTCTTTCATGACGAAATCGACCTTGAGCACATTGCCGATGTCGGCGACCGGGTCACCGGGCATGGCGATGATGTCGGCGCGCTTGCCGGCTTCGACCACGCCCTGGTCATCGACGCCGAGCAAGCTGGCCGCATGGATGGTCGCCGCCTGCAGCGCGTAGGCAGCCGGCATACCGGCATCGACCATGTACAGGAACTCACGTGCATTGTCGCCATGCGGTCCCACGCCCATGTCGGTGCCGAACGCGATCTTGACCCCGGCCTTGTACGCACGTGCCGCGGTGTCCTGGATCTGCGCGCCGATCCGCGCGGCCTTCGGGCGCACCACATCGGGGAAATAGCCGTCGATCTTTGCCTTTTCGGCGACGAAGCGGCCGGCATAGATGGTCGGCACGTACCAGGTGCCCTTCTGCTTCATCAGTTCCATCACCCGCGGGCTCATGTAGGTGCCGTGCTCGATGCTGGTGACGCCGCCGGCGACCGCGCGATACATGCCTTCCTCGCCGTGCGCGTGCGCGGCGACCTTGTAGCCGTAGTCGTTGGCGGTATCGACGATGGCCTTGACCTCTTCGACGGTGAACTGCGGCGCGTCACCGGACCGGGCGTAGGACAGCACGCCGCCGGTGGCGGTGATCTTGATCACGTCGCTGCCTTCCTTGTAGCGCTGGCGCACGGCCTGGCGCGCGTCGTCGATCGAGTTGATCACGCCCTCGGTGGGGCCGGGCGGACCCAGCAGGTGGGACAGTTCGGAGTTGTAACCATTGGTGGGGTCGGCATGGCCGCCGGTGGTGGCGATCGATTTGCCGGCGGCCCAGATCCGCGGTCCCTTGACCACGCCCTGGTTGATCGCGTCGCGCAGGTGCGGGCTGACGCTGCCGCCCAGGTCGCGCACGCTGGTGAAACCGGCCATCAGCGTTTTTTCCGCGTAGCCAACGCTACGGAACGCGTAGTCGACCGGATCCAGGCGGAAGCCCTCCGAATAGCTCTTCGGATTTGACTGATCCTCAAGATGTACGTGCAGGTCGGTCCAACCGGCCATGCAGGTGTGATCGGACAAATCGACGGCTTCGGTGCCGGCGGCGGCTTCGGCGCGGCCGGGGAGTACCTCGGCGATCTTTCCGACGCGCACGACAATGGTGTGGGCGCCCAGCATCTTGCCGCTGCGGCTGTCGAACAGCTTGCCGCACTGCAGGCTGTTGTCGGTGGCGGCAGCGGGCATGACGACGCCGAGCAGGACAGCGACGGTCAACAAGCGGTGGCGCATGGCGGTCCCCCAGTGAAGCGCGGAGTGTGCCACGCATGGCGGCGATTGTTGCGCTGCGGTAGGCTGTCCAGCCTTGCCTTGACGGGGCGCTTAGCGCCGTTTCCCGTGTCCAACGAAGCCGCCACCTACGATCCACGCAACGTCGAATCCGCCGCCCAATCGTTCTGGTCCAGCACCCGTGCGTTCGAGGTGGGCGAGCGCTTGCCTGGTGAGAGCGGGGACAAGCCGAAGTATTACTGCCTGTCGATGCTGCCGTATCCGTCCGGCGCGCTGCATGTCGGCCATGTGCGCAACTACACGATCGGCGACGTGATCAGCCGGCACAAGCGCATGACCGGCCACAACGTGTTGCAGCCGATGGGCTGGGACGCATTCGGCCTGCCTGCCGAGAACGCCGCGATCAAGAACCGCACCGCGCCCGCGGCCTGGACCTACGCCAACATCGAACACATGCGCGACCAGCTCAAGACCATGGGCTATGCGATCGACTGGAGCCGCGAGTTCGCGACCTGCCAACCGGATTACTACGTGCATGAGCAGCGCATGTTCGTGCGCCTGCTGAAGAAGGGCGTGGCCTACCGCAAGAATAGCGTGGTGAA
>JBBSTP010000254.1:0-2980 GCA_038235795.1 Lysobacterales bacterium
ATCGGGATTGCGCTCAGCCGACCCGGTCATCGCGGCCGGGCCAAGACCGGGCTGGTCCTGAATGGCCTGGTGATCGCGGTCGCAGTGCTTCGCCTGGGGATGTTCGGCGGGTTGCTTTAGGTAACTTAATCGGCTGAATACGGCAGCAGGTTGTGTATCAACGTCGTTCGCGCTATACAGCGGACACCGGCGTACGCGACAGCGCGCCGGGAACAGCCAAGGCAATTCCCCTGCCCGGAATATGCCGGCTTGATCTGCTGTCGCGCTCAAGGGGATACCTCAACCATGTCACACCCAATGATCAAGACTGCTTGCGTGGTGGCCGGCTTCGCCGTTGCCGCCCTCGCAGCGACCAGCGCACACGCGGCCAAGCCGCTCACGATTCAGCAGAAAATTGCCATGGGCGAAGCCATGGCGCGCGCGCACCAGACCAAGGCATCGTCCAAGTCAAAGACCAGTGCCAAAACCAGTGCCAAGACAATGCAGTTCAGCATGCCGGCCGGCGGCGCTGGCGCGGAAGTGCCGGAGGACCTTCAGAACTACCTGACCGTGCAGCACAATGCCGATGGCACGTTGCACATCCTTGAAAGCGACGGCCATGCAATGCCGGTCCTGAACGCACCGGAGGCCTCCAATGAAAAGTAAGTCCCTGCGCACTGCCCTTGCGACCGCCATCCTGACCGCGCTCGCTGCCGTCAGCACTGCACAAGCGGGCGACATCATTCCGGTCTTCGAGCCTGTTCCGAATGCCGGCTACTACGATCCGACGCCAATCGCCCCCGCCGGCGGCAATCCGGGCACCACGCTTGGCGAGCAGCGTCGCATCGTGGCGCAATACGCTGCCGCGCTGTGGGGCAACGTGTTGCAAAGTAATGTGCCTGTGTATATTTCCGCACGCTTCACGCCACTGGCCCCCAACGTTCTGGGTTCGGCAGGTGCGACGTATGTCGTCCAGAACTTCCCGAATGCACCGTTCGCCAACACCTATTACCACTCCGCGCTGGGCGACGCGATTGCCGGTGAAGACCTGGTGCCGGACCAATTCGACATCGCTTCCAATTTCAGCACCAACTTCTCCTTCTATTACGGCCTCGACGGCAATACGCCTGCTGGCCTCGTCAACTTCCTCGACGTGGTGATGCACGAGTATGCGCATGGCCTTGGCTTCTCGAATTTCGAGAACGAGGCGACCGGTACGTTCTTCAACGGCATCAAAGACGTCTATTCGATCTTCACCTACGACAATACGTTCGCCAAGTTCTGGCCGGACATGACCATCGCCGAACGCGCTGCCTCGGGCATCAATAACGGCAATGTGGTGTTCACCGGCCCGCGCGCGGTAACAGGTGCCCGGTTGCTGCTGGACAAACGGATCTACTTCCGCGCGTCTGCTCCGGCACCGGTGGCGGGCGACTACCAGTACGGCACGGCGAGCTTCGGCCCCGAGGCGGGACCTGGCAATTTCGCCGGGACGGTGGTGCTCGGCACGGACAGCGTCGGTACTCCCGGTGACGGTTGCGAGGCAATCACCAGCAATGTTGCGGGCAAGATCGCCATCATTGACCGTGGCACCTGCGGTTTTGCGGTCAAGGCCAAGAATGCGCAGAACGCCGGCGCGATCGGCGTGATCATTGCCAACAATGCAGCGGGTCCAGCCCCCGGCCTTGGTGGCGCTGACCCCACGGTGGTTATCCCGACCATCAGCCTGTCGCAGGCCGATGGCGCCCTGTTCAAGACCAATGTGCCGGTCAGCGTCAGCTTCGTGAAGGATCCGGTGTTGCTGCAGGGTGCCGACAACATGGGCCGGCCGCGCCTGTTCATGCCCAACCCGGTGCAGAGCGGTTCTTCCGGGTCGCATTACGATTCGGTCTCCCTGCCCAACCTGCTGATGGAACCGGCGATCAACGCCACACTGCGCAGCTACATCAATCTGGACATCACCCCAGCGCTGCTGTCCGATATCGGCTGGAAGCTCAACGAAGGCAACGCCAGGATCGGTACCTGCGATACCGGCGTCGATGCCGTCGACGATGCGGGCATCATCGTGGGTGCCAACGTCGTGGCGCAGTACGAAGTGTGCAAGATCCAGTTCCCCGGCAACAAGTTGAAGTACACCAAGTGCATGAACGACTACGGCAGCCGCATGCGCTCCGCGGGACTGATCAACACCACGCAGTTCGCAAGGATCGTGCAGTGCACGTCGTTTAACTGATCCAATCTCGATCCGCGTTATTTGACCGGCGCCCTTCGGGGCGCCGGTTTCTTTTCGGGCGGCGTAAACTGGCGCCATGAGCTACCCATACATCCGACCGCGGCGGATGCGCCGCGACGAGTTCTCGCGCCGCCTGATGCGCGAGCACATCCTGACCGCCAACGACCTGATCTATCCCGTGTTCGTGCATGAGCTCGCCGGGCGTGCGCCAATCGCCTCGATGCCCGGCATCGAGCGCGTCTGCCTCGACGGATTGCTGCGCGTCGCGGAAACCGCCAGCGATTTGAAGATCCCGGCATTGGCGCTGTTCCCGGTCACAGCACCCGAAGCCAAGTCGCTCACCGCCGAAGCCGCCTGGGACGATGACGGCCTATGCCAGCGCGCGGTACGTGCGCTGAAGTCGCGATTCCCGGAACTGGGCATAATCACCGACGTGGCGCTGGACCCGTATACCAGCCATGGCCAAGATGGACTGGTCGATAACAGCGGTTACGTGGTCAACGATGAAACCGTGGGCGCGCTGGTGAAGCAGGCGCTCAGCCATGCGCGCGCAGGTGCCGACGTGGTCGCGCCCAGTGACATGATGGATGGACGCATCGGCGCGATCCGCGCGGCGCTGGAAAACCAGGGCTTCATCCACACCCGCATCCTGGCCTACAGCGCCAAGTACGCATCCAGTTTCTATGGCCCGTTCCGCGACGCGGTGGGCAGCGCCGGTGCGTTGGGCAAGGGCAACAAACATACCTACCAGATGGACCCGGCCAATGC
>JBBSTP010000255.1:0-2977 GCA_038235795.1 Lysobacterales bacterium
GCACACGCTCGCGGGGTGGACCTGCGCTTGATCGAGCCGGGCAAGCCCAACCAGAACGCCTATGTCGAGTCGTTCAACGGCCGGCTGCGCGACGAATGCCTAAACGAACACTGGTTCACGAGCCTGCTTCAAGCGCGGACGCTCATCGAAACCTGGCGACGCGAATACAACGAGGAAAGACCGAAGAAAGCGCTTGGCGGGCTGACGCCCGCCGCCTATGCAAAGCGAATGGCCGAGATCGGCTACCCTAGCCCAGGACTCTAAATAGCCCCGCTACTGAAGGCGGGGGGACGTCGGACGATCAGCTGCAGCCGCACTTTCGGATACAGCGCCATGAACTCCGGCAGCAGCTTCGGGAACTGCTGCTGGGCCATCGACACCGGAACGCTGACCCGCACGCTGCCACGTGGCTCCACGCTGAGGCGGTCCACTGCCTCGCGCGCGGCCTGCGCTTCGGCCAACATCGACTGTGCGTGCCGATACACGCTGTTGCCGACGTCGGTCACCGAAAACCGGCGCGTCGAACGCTGCAGCAGGCGCACGCCCAGTTCGGTCTCCAGCGAACTGATGCGCCGGCTCAGGCGCGACTTGGGAATGCCCAGCGCGCGTTCAGCGGCAGCGAACCCGCCGTGGTCGACCACGACGGCAAAATAATACAAGTCGTTGAGGTCATTCATGCCTCATGAAATCCGCTCAAGGCCACCCATGTACGGCCGCAACGGCTCCGGCACATCGATGCTGCCATCAGCGTTCTGATAGTTCTCCATCACCGCGATCAATGCGCGACCCACGGCCACGCCGGAACCATTGAGCGTATGCACCAACTCGGGCTTGCCAGTGTCCAGGTTTCGCCAGCGCGCCTGCATCCGCCGGGCCTGGAAATCACCGCAGTTGGAACACGACGAGATCTCGCGATAGGCGTCTTGTGAAGGCAGCCACACCTCCAAGTCGTAGGTCTTCACCGCAGCAAAACCCATGTCGCCGGTGCACAGCAGCACCTTGCGGTACGGCAGGCCCAGCGATTCCAGCACCACCTCGGCGCACCGGGTCATGCGCTGGTGCTCGTCTGCGGCTTGCTCCGGCTTGGAGATACTCACCAGTTCGACCTTCTCGAACTGATGCTGGCGGATCATGCCGCGGGTATCGCGGCCGTGGCTGCCGGCCTCGGCACGGAAGCACATCGAATGGGCGGTCATGCGCAACGGCAGGCGCTGCGCATCGATGATTTCCTCGCGCACGAGATTGGTCAGCGGGACTTCGCTGGTGGGGATCAGGTAGCGCTTGCCAGAAGCGGGGTTGTCGTTCGATTCGTCATCGTCCACATGGATCGCGAACAGATCGTCCTCGAACTTCGGCAGCTGTCCGGTGCCGCGCATCGACTCCGCATTGACCAGCAGCGGGACGTTGGTTTCTTCGTAGCCGTGGGTGTCGGTGTGCAGATCGAGCATGAACTGGGCCAGCGCGCGATGCAGGCGCGCCAGTTGCCCGCGCAGCACGGTGAAGCGCGCGCCGCTCAGCTTGGCCGCGGTGTCGCCATCCAGCCAGCCGTGGCGTGCGCCCAGCTCGACGTGGTCCTTGACCTCGAAATCGAAGCTGCGTGGGGTGCCCCAGCGGTGCTGCTCGACGTTGTCAGCATCATTCTTGCCCACCGGCACCGAGGCATCCGGCAGGTTGGGGATGCCCAGCGCGATCGCTTCAATCCCGGCGCGGAGTTCATCCAACCGCGCCTCTGACGCCTTGAGTTCCTCACTGAACCCGGCGACTTCGGCCATGACGGCCGAGACGTCTTCACCTTTGGCCTTGAGCATGCCGATCTGCTTGCTGCGGGTATTGCGCAGGTTCTGCAGTTCCTGGGTCCGCACCTGGATGCGTTTGCGTTCGGTCTCCAGGGCTTCGATCGCCAGTACATCAAGGTCGAAGCCGCGACTGACGCGCAGACGCTCGGCCAGTTCGGCGGGGTTGGTGCGCAACAGGGCGGGATCAAGCATCGACGGGTCTTGCAGCGGATGAACACGCATTATCGCCCGAGCTGCCGCCGATTGCCGAAGCCATCGCCACCCTATGCCAGAATGCGGCCATGGCCGAACCGAACCCCCAGCACAACCCGCCGCGCAGATCCCTGCTCTCGCCGCGCATCGTCAAGCTGTTGGCGATTGCCTTCGGCGTCGGCTTGCTGATGTTCCTGTTCCTGTGGATGGACCAGCGCAACGACACCGATTTCTTCAAGGCCAGCAAGCCGGGCTCGGAATCCAGCGATGAGGCCGGCCTGCCCACGCCGCTACCGGCGGACGTGGCCAGCGACGACCAGAACGCCAGCGGACTTCGCCTGCCTGCGCCGGGTGCACGCCCTGACCCACCGGCAAGCGAACTGCCGCGCATCGTCGAGCCTGCGACCCCGACCCTGCCGCCTCCACCTTCGCAACCTTGGGGTAATGCGCCGGCGCCTGCCTCCGACGCCTACCGCAGCAACGACACCACGCCAATCGCCATTAACCGGCCATCGCCGAATTACCCGCGCGAAGCCTTGCGCCGCGGCCTCGGCGGCACCGTAAGGGTGGAGGTGAACGTGACAGCCGATGGTCGCGTGGAACGCATGGATCTCGCCGAATCAAGTGGTGACCGTTTCCTCGACCGCGCGGCAATGGAGGCGGTACGTCGCTGGCGCTTCAGGCCCGCGATGCGCAACGGACAGCCGGTTGCGGCCACCGTGGTGGTGCCGCTGGAGTTCAACCCAGGGCGCTAGTCACCTGCGCGCTTCGCGCAGGCCGAATCCGACGCCGCGCGCCAGCGTGACGAAGCCGGGGAACGAGGTTGCCACGTTGGCGACGTCGAGAATCGTCACCTCAGCATCGGCCCGTTGTGCCGCCACCGCGAACCCCATCGCGATGCGATGGTCGCCATGGCTGTCGACGATGCCGCCATGCAGGTGGCCACCATGGATGGCCGCGCCGTCCGGGGCTTCATCGATACGAATGCC
>JBBSTP010000256.1:0-2942 GCA_038235795.1 Lysobacterales bacterium
CAACTTCAGCATCCCGAACGGCGCGATCGTCGGCATCATCGGCCCCAACGGCGCCGGCAAGTCCACGCTGTTCCGGATGATCACCGGGCAGGAGACGCCTGACTCCGGCGAGATCGACATGGGTCCCACGGTCAAGCTGGCCTATGTCGACCAGAGCCGCGACGCGCTGACCGGCAACCCCAACGTGTTCCAGGAAGTTTCCGGCGGCCTGGACATCCTTAACATCAACGGCATCGAGATCCAGTCGCGCGCCTATCTCGGCCGCTTCAACTTCAAGGGTCAAGACCAGCAGAAACTGGTCGGCACCCTGTCCGGCGGCGAACGCGGCCGCCTGCACATGGCCAAGACGCTGTTGCAGGGCGGCAACGTGCTGCTGCTCGACGAGCCGTCCAACGACCTCGACATCGAGACCCTGCGCGCGCTTGAAGACGCGCTGCTGGAGTTCCCCGGCAACACGTTCGTCATTTCACATGACCGCTGGTTCCTGGATCGCATCGCCACGCATATCCTGGCCTTCGAAGGCGATTCGCACGTGGAGTTCTTCCAGGGCAATTACCGCGAATACGAGGAAGACAAGAAGCGGCGCCTGGGTGTAGATGGCGCCCGACCGCACCGCCTGCGGTTCAAGGCGCTGAAGTGACCGAAGCAATTTAGGAGTGCCCCTTGGGCGCGATCATGGCACCGACATTGACCATCGCGCCCAAGCCTTGATGCGGCAAGGGCGCTCCTACAATTCGGATTGGAGTCGGCGATGACCTTCATCGAACAACTGCGCGCGGGTTGGCAAGCCAGCAATTCGCTGGTCTGCGTCGGCCTGGACCCGGACCCTTTGAGGTTCCCACCGATGTTCGCCGGTCGCGATGACGCGATCTTCGAATTCTGTCGCGACATCGTCGATGCCACCGCCGAGTTCGCCTGCGCGTTCAAGCCGCAGATCGCCTATTTCGCCGCGCATGCCGCCGAAGACGCGCTGGCACGGCTGATCGCTCACGTCCACGACGCGCACCCGGGCATCCCGGTGATCCTGGACGCAAAGCGCGGTGACATCGGCAGCACGGCCGCGATGTATGCGATCGAAGCCTTCGACCGCTACAGCGCCGATGCGGTGACCCTGAATCCGTACATGGGCCACGACTCCGCGCAGCCGTTCCTGGATCGCGCCGACAAGGGCTGCGTGTTCCTGTGCCACACCTCCAACCCGGGCGCGGCCGACTTTCAGGAACTCGATTTCGGCGGCGGCGCGCTCTATCAATTCGTGGCCGAAGCAATCGCCCACGACTGGAATGCCAACGGCAACTGTGCGCTGGTCGTCGGCGCCACCTTCCCCGAAGAGCTTGCGAAGATCCGTGACGTCGTCGGCGACATGCCGCTGCTGATTCCCGGCATTGGCGCGCAGGGCGGCGACATCGAGGCCAGCGTGCGCAACGGCAAGGATGCGAGCGGTGCCGGCCTGATCATCAATTCCTCGCGCGGCGTCCTGTATGCCTCCAACGGTCCGGACTACGGCATCGCCGCAGCCTGGGCGGCGCAGCGGCTGCGCGACGAGATCAATCGTTACCGCTGAGCACGCAGCAACGCACGCGATGCGGCGAACGGAAAGCGCGCCCAGATCATCGCGAACACGCAACCGCGCAAGAATGCTCCGCGATGCGGCGCTTCGAACGTCTGGAAATAACGCCACAGGCCGCGATGCTTGTGCCATTCCACGAACAGCGGACGCGCCCGCGATGACACCCCGCGTACATGCACCACGCGCACATCGTTGACGCAGGCAACAGTCGCGCCGGCTTCGCGCACGCGCCGGCACAGGTCGAGGTCCTCGGCATGCAAGCGATAACGTTCGTCGAACCCGTGCACACGATCGAACAGCGCCCGTGGCAGAAGCATCAGTGCGCCGGACACTGCATCGACGGCCTGCAACGCGGCCGTCGCGTCCACGTCGATGCCCAACGGCGCCGCCCGTGGCGACGCCAGCATTCCCTTGAAATCTGGGTCGCGACGGCGTGCGGCGCGATCACGGACCCCGGCCTCGTCGACCAGATCGGCGCCGACCAGCAGCGGCGCGCCAATCTGACCCGGATCATTGTGTATTGCGTGATCGCGCATCCGCGCCAGCGAGTCGGCCTCGACCAGGCAATCGGGATTGACGAAGGCCAGCCACGGCGCATGGCTGTCGGCGGCGCCCTGGTTGCAGGCCACCGCGAAGCCGGGATTGTCCGGATTGGCAATGAAGCGCAGGCGCGCGTCGGCCACCGCATGGCGCTGCGCGATCTCAAGCGAGCCGTCGGTAGAGGCGTTGTCGACCACGCGGATTTCCACGACGCCCTCCGCGCGACGCAGCCGGTGCAGGCAGTCGTCCAGGGTGGTCGCGCTTTGGTACGAAACAACGATCGCTGCAATGTCGGCGATGTTATCCCTCATGGCAGTGGAAACAGGTCGGCCTGCGGTGATTCCCGCTCGAGCCCGACCCGCCGGTCCAGGCTGGCCAACCGTTGCCCGAGCTCCAAGCGCAAAGCCTGCAGCGGATCGTCCATCAGGCACTGCGCCAGTCGCGCATGCCAGCTGGGCCAGCGCACCGACAGCCGGTCCATGTCGCCTTCCACGGGATGGCCCTCGCCGTCGCGCAACACGAACGCGGTTTCACACATTACGTTCCTCCAACCCAGGCCGGACAAGCGTATCGACAGGTCAATCAGGGCCGCATACCACGAGCGATAACTGGCGGCGTCCACGCCACCGGCGCGCCTGAACGCGCTGCCACGGATCAGCACCGCATGGCCCACCGCCGCCGGCAATTCCGGGTGGGTTGAGGGCAACTGCGCGCAGGCTCGGGCCAACCGCGCAGGATCTTCATCCAGCGCCACGATTTCGCCGATCCGAGGCCAGGCGGCGGCTTCACCGGCATTGCTCCAGGGCGTGGCAGTGGCGATGGCGGGATCTTG
>JBBSTP010000257.1:0-2937 GCA_038235795.1 Lysobacterales bacterium
ATGCCTTCGGAGCAGGCGGCCCGCACGGCGTCCAGATCGGTCATGTCCACGCGTACCGAATGGATGCCGCGCGCGGGCAGGAACTCCGCCGCGTACATGCGCAGCCCGGTGTAGCAGTCGTCCGGGATCACGATCCGCGCCGGCGTCGGCAGGCATTCGAGCACACCGCTGATCGCCGCCATCCCGGAGGCGAAGGTCAGCGAGGTCTGCGCGCCTTCCAGCGCGGTAATCGCTTCGCGCAGACGGTCGTTGGTCGGATTGCCTTCACGCTGGTATTCGTAGCCGGCGAGGCGCTCGCCGCCCGGGCCATGGCGAAACGTGGTGGCCATGTGGATCGGCGGGGCGACCGCGCCAGTGGCCGGGTCGGGCTCATTGCCGATATGCACGGCGAGGGTGCCGGGTTGCAGCGTGCGTGGCGTCTTCATTCGGAGGCATCCTGCAGCCCGCGCCCGCATTTTCGGCAATGCCAGGCGTCGGTTTCATGATCGATCAGGCCGCATTCACCGCAACGCAGGTTGCGCCGCTTCGGTTGCATGGTGCGTGCCAGTTCGGCGGTATAGATGCCTGTGGGCACCGCGATGATGCTGTAGCCGATGATGATCAGCACCGAGGTCATGAAACGGCCCAGCGTCGTGGCCGGCGCGATGTCGCCGAAGCCGACCGTCGCCATCGTCACCACCGCCCAGTACATGCCGGTAGGGATGCTGTTGAAGCCGTGCGTGGGGCCCTCGATCACGTACATCAACGCGCCAAACACCACGGTGATGGTCAGCAACGTGGCAACGAATACAAGGATCTTGCGACGCGCGCCGAGCAATGCGGTGATCAGGATGCCGGCCTCGCTGGAATACTCGGCCAGCTTGAGTACGCGGAAGATCCGCAGCATGCGCAGGATCCGCACCACCGTAAGCGACGCGCTTGCCGGGAACAGCAGCGACAGGAAGGTCGGCAGAATCGCCAGCAGGTCGATGACACCGAAGAAGCTGGTGACATAGCGCAATGGCCGGCGCACCGTCCACAGGCGCAGCAGGTATTCGGCGAGGAACAGCAGGGTGAAGAACCATTCCGCAATGTAGAGCTGTTCATGCCAACGCAGCTTGATCGGCGCCACGCTATCCAGCATCACAACGCCCACGCTCGCGATGATCGCAACGATCAGCAGCAGGTCGAAATTGCGCTCGTCCTTGTTGTCGTGATGGAAGATCCGGCGATACCAGCGGTAGCGCGCTCCGTTTGTGGTCGCCGGCCAATACTCGCGTTCAAACAGTCCGCGTCCGGTACTTTCGGAATGCTGTTCCTGATCGACGCCCTTCATCGTTCGATCATAGCGTTGCGAACGCCGCGCGGGCGGCATCCAAGGTCTGCGCAATCACGCCGTCATCGTGTGCGCTGGAGATAAAGCCGGCCTCGAACGCGGACGGCGCCAGGAACACGCCGCGTTCCAGCATCGCGTGGAAGAAGCGGTTGAACGCGGCGCTGTCGCAGGCCATCGCCTGCGCGTAGGTATCGACGATTTCGTCGCTGAAGAACATGCCGAACATGCCGCCGACGCGCTGCGTGGTGAAGGCGACGCCGGCCTCGCGCGCGGCGGCTTCCAGGCCGTCGCAGAGCGCATGCGTCCTCTTCTCGAGATCTTCGTGGAAGCCGGGCGCCTGGATCAGGTCGAGCACCGCCAGGCCTGCGGCCATCGCCACCGGATTGCCGCTCAGCGTGCCGGCCTGGTAGATCGGTCCCTCCGGCGAGATCTGCCGCATCAGTTCGGCGCGACCTCCATACGCGCCGACCGGCATGCCACCTCCGATGATCTTGCCGAACGTGCTCAGGTCCGGGCTGACGCCGTAGCGGGCCTGCGCGCCGCCGAGCGCCACGCGGAAGCCGGTCATCACCTCGTCAAAGATCAGCAGCGCGCCATGCGACGAACAGAGCTCACGCAGGTGCTGCAGGAAGCCGTCGCGCGGCGGCAGGCAATTGGCATTGCCGACGACGGGCTCGACGATCAAGCAGGCGATGCCGCCGCCACATTTGTCGAACAACGCGGTCGCCGCGTTGAAGTCGTTGTAGGACACGGTCAGGGTCAGGTCGGCGAGCGCCATTGGCACGCCCGGCGATGTCGGCACGCCGAAGGTCAGCGCGCCACTGCCCGCCTTGACCAGGAAGCTGTCGCCGTGGCCGTGATAGCAGCCCTCGAACTTGACGATATGGCTGCGGCCAGTCGCGCCGCGCGCCAATCGGATCGCGGACAGCGTGGCTTCGGTGCCTGAGTTGACCATCCGCACCATTTCGCAACTCGGCACCAGCCCGGTGATTGTCTCGGCCATGGTGACTTCAAGTGGATTCGGCGCACCGAACGACAGGCCATCGCGTGCGGTGCGGATCACCGCTTCGAGCACCTGCGGATGGTTGTGGCCGACGATCATCGGTCCCCACGAACCCACGTAATCGATGTAGTGGTTGCCATCAACATCGATCAGGTGGGCGCCTTGCGCGCGCTGCACGAAAAAAGGTTCGCCGCCCACCGAATTGAACGCGCGCACCGGCGAATTCACCCCGCCGGGCATCAGCGCCTGGGCGCGGGTGAACAGGTCATGGGAACGGTCGTGATTCATGCGGAAGGCTCTTGGAAGCAGGAATGGTAGGTGCGGGCAGCGGCCACTGGATCCGGGGCATCAAACACGCCGCTGATGACCGCGATCATGTCCGCACCCGCTGCAACGACCGCCCTCGCATTGTCGGGGGTGATGCCGCCAATGGCCACCCGTGGCACTTGCAGGGATGCACTGTCGCGCAAGAGATCGAGGCTGGCACGACGCGCGGCGGGCTTGGTCGGCGACGGAAAGAACGCGCCGAACGCGACATAGTTCGTGCCAGAAGCGACTGCGGCATGGGCGCGGGTGAGGTCGTCGTAGCAGGACGCGCCGATGATGGCGGATGGCCCCA
>JBBSTP010000258.1:0-2934 GCA_038235795.1 Lysobacterales bacterium
CGGCAGCTACCTGACCCTGCGCGACCTCATCGACGAAGTCGGTAGTGACGCGACGCGCTGGTTCCTGATCGCGCGCAAGCCGGATTCACAGCTGACCTTCGACATCGACCTTGCACGTTCGCAATCCAACGACAACCCGGTGTATTACGTCCAGTACGCGCATGCGCGGATCTGCAGCCTGCTGCGCCAAGCCCGCGAGAAGGGCATGCCGCACGATGCCGGAAACGGTGAAGCCAACCTGCACCTTCTGATTGACGCACCGGCGCAGGACCTGATGCGCGAGCTGTCGCGCTTCCCGGAAGTGGTGGAAGCCGCCGGCATCACCCTGGAGCCGCATCTGGTGGCCCAGTACCTGCGTGAGCTGGCCAACGCGTTCCACGGCTGGTACCACGCCAGCCCGGTGCTGGTCACCGATGCCGCCTTACGCGACGCGCGCCTTGCATTGGCGAGGGCAACGCGGCAGGTTCTTGCCAATGGACTGGATTTGCTGGGCGTGAGCGCTCCGGAGAGCATGTGATTCACCTTGAAAGCGGGAGCAGGAAATAATGGCGGCACGACGCAGCAAGTCCCAGGCGCGGCGCAATCCATCCCGTGGCTTGCCCGGCTGGGCATGGCTGGTAATCGGGGTGTTGGTCACATTGCTGGTGGTGCTGGCCGCGCCACGCCTGCTCAAATCCGGCGCCGAGGGCGATGGCTTCCTTCGCATCGGCCCCAAACCCGACCCCGACGCGCAGCCGGCCACCAGCTCCAGCGATGACAGTGCGGTCGCGCCTGATCTCGCGACCGATTTGCCTGCCAGCGGCAAGACGGGCGACGACAAGCCCAAGCCCACGCAGTACGACTTCTACACGCTGCTGCCGGGTGAGGAAGTGGCGATGAGCGACGCCGAACTGGCAGCCAGCGCGAAGGCGGAAGCAACCGCCCAGGCCGCAGCGGCCCAAGCTGGGATATCGGCGGCTACGGACGGGCTGCCCGCGCCAATTACGGAAACCTCGGGCGCTGCTGCGATCGCGGCGTCGAGCATCAATTCGGAAGCGATGCCCGCCAACTCCGCCACGAGCCCGCCAAGTACCTCCGGCGATGCCCGCTACGTCCTGCAGGCCGGCGCGTTCGGTGGCTCGGCAGATGCGGAAACAGTGAAGGCGAAGATCGCGATGCTTGGCCTGAATGCGCGCGTGGAAACGGCGACGATCGGCGGCAAGACGATGCATCGGGTGCGTATGGGACCGTACGGCACGGCGTCGGAGTTGGCCGATGCCAAGGCCAAGCTTGCCAGTGGCGGGTTGCCGGCGATGGCGGTCAAGACCAACTGACAGGTGATCTCGCGGGGCATCAGTCGCGGGGGCTGAGAAGCACCCGGCGCATCCTGTCTGCCTGGCGAAGAATGCGGAATGGTGTTTGAAAGTGACCTGATCAAGCCCGTCGTCGATGCGTTGATGGCACTGTTCACGCGCGGCGAGAAAGCCAACTTGAAGCGCCGTCCGAAAAAAGGCCCGGCTAACTGCGCACAAGCCAATGGGTAAGCTGCCGGTCGGCGATCTAGAAAATGCGCGGCGTTTGCTTGCCTCGCTAGAATGACGACATGAATACACAAGCGCCCCGCACCGTCCTGATCACTGGAGCCACTGCCGGCTTCGGCCGCGCCGCCGCGCACCGTTTCACCGATGCAGGCTGGCAGGTCATCGCCACCGGACGCCGCGCCGAACGGCTGGACGCATTGCGCGCCGAACTTGGCGACGGCGTGCATACGGCCTGCTTCGACATCCGTGACGAAGCTGCGATGCGCGCCGCGCTGGATGCATTGCCCGAGCGTTTTCGCGGCATTGACCTGCTGGTCAACAACGCGGGCCTGGCGCGGGGCACCAAGCCTGCGCAGGACGCGCTGCTGTCGGATTGGAAAACCATGATCGACACCAACATAACCGCGCTGGTGACGCTCACCCATGCCCTGCTGCCCACGCTCATTGCGCGCAAGGGCGCCATCATCAACATCAGCTCGGTCGCTGGGATGTATCCGTACAAGGGCGGCAATACCTATGGCGGCAGCAAGGCCTTCGTCAGCCAGTTCTCGCTCGGGCTTCGCTCCGACCTGCACGGCACAGGCGTGCGCGTGACCGCGATTGAACCCGGCATGGCCGAAACCGAATTCACCGTGGTCCGCACCCACGGCGACAAGGTCGCATCGGACAACCTGTACACCGGCGCCAACCCGATGACCGCCGAAGACATCGCCGAAAGCATTTTCTGGGTCGCGACATTGCCGCCCCACCTCAACGTGAGCCGGCTCGAGATCATGCCGACCTCGCAGTCGCTCGCGGGCTTCCAGGTGCATCGCGGCGACTGACGGCGGCTGACCGCCGGCACGCACTCAGGGCGCTATTCCAGCGGCTCGTCGCTCAGATAGGTGTAGGCGGTCAGCCCGTTTTCCAGCGCCTCGTTCAGGCGCCCGGCGTCGGCCTCGTCGAGATCCGCGGCAGCGACTTTGGCCTTGTAGATCCGGCGCAGGTCATCGACGTCGTAGCCCACGTAGTCCAGCATCACGTCGGTGGTGTCGCCCCGGCGCTGGTGGGCGATGTTGCACTCGTCGCCTTTCACACGCACTTCGATCGCGTCGGTGTCGCCGAACAGGTTGTGGATGTCGCCGAGGATCTCCTGGTAGGCGCCGACCAGGAAGAACCCGAGCCGGTAGCGTTCGCCTTTGCGCAGCTCGTGCAGCGGCAATGAGCTGTCGAGATCCTCGTTTTCGACATAGGTGTCGATCTTGCCGTCGGAGTCGCAGGTCAGGTCGGCAATGATCCCGCGCCGGGTCGGCGCTTCGTCCAGGCGTTCGATCGGCATGATCGGGAACACCTGGTCGATCGCCCATACGTCCGGCATCGACTCGAACACGCTGAAGTTGACGAAGTACTTGTCGACCAGGCGCTCGTTGAGTTC
>JBBSTP010000259.1:0-2927 GCA_038235795.1 Lysobacterales bacterium
CCGTACTCCTTGGCCAGGTCGAGCATGATTGCCATCTCGTCAGCGCGGTAGCAGTGGATGTTGACGCGGATGTCGCCGTTGATCGCGCCCGCCAGCGTGTCCAGCTTGAGGTCGCGCTTGCCGCCGGTGTCCTTGTCCGAATCGGCCTTGTTGGGGTCGGCCTTCGCGGCCGCGTCCTTGCGTTTTTTCATGTATTCGGCGGCATCGGCGAACGCCGCGCGAAAGCCGGCGATGTTGCCCATCCGCGTTGACGGCCCACCCTTCTGCCCGTACACGCGCTTGGGGTTTTCGCCGCAGGCCATCTTCAGGCCCCACGGCGCACCGGGGAACTTCATCCCCTGGTAAGTCACCGACGAGACGTTCTTCAAGGTCACGCCGCGGCCGCCGATCAGGTTGGCCGAACCCGGCAGGATCTGCAGCGCGGTGATGCCGCCGGCCAGCGCTGCATGGAAGCCCGGGTCCTGCGGCCAGATCGAGTGCTCGGCCCACACCTGCGCGGTTACCGGTGAGGTCGCCTCGTTGCCGTCGCTGCTGGCGGTCACGCCGGGACTGGAATACACGCCCAGGTGCGAATGGATGTCGATGATGCCCGGCGTCACCCACTTGCCGCTGGCGTCCACGCGCTGCGCATCGGCAGGCGCCTCAAGCGCGTTGCCGACCGCGACGATGCGGCCATCGCGCATCAGCACATCGGCATCCTCGAGTCGCGCGCCAGTTCCGGTGAGCACGGTGGCGTGCTGCAGCAGCACCGGCGGCGCGGCCACGCGCTGGTAGGTGCTGGGATACGGGTCGGCGGTAAAGCCGAGGTCGGCCTTCGCATTGGAAGGGCGCTTCGGCGGTGCGCTGGCGCAACCGGCCAACAAGGCCACCGCCAGCGCGGCAGTCAATGGTTTCATGTTCATTCGTTATCCCCACGCACGATGCATGCGCCAGCCGGAACGGTAGCCTCATTGACTCGGTTGCGCCACATGACCGAGGTCATGGCCGCATGGGACACTGACCAGACGAGATCGAAGGAATGAGCGATGAAGCACAAGCAAGACATCGTCGACAACTGGCTGCCGCGCTATACCGGCGTGCCGCTGGACGGCTTCGGCGAACACATCCTGCTGACCAATTTCGGCGGCTACCTCGGCCACTTCGCGGCGATGACCGGCGCCGAGGTCGTCGGCATCGACCGGCCGATGCCGAGCGCCACCGCCGACGGCATCACCATGATCAACTTCGGCATGGGCAGCCCGAACGCGGCCACCATGATGGACCTGCTG
The DNA here is from genome assembly GCA_038235795.1 of Lysobacterales bacterium. Classification (GTDB taxonomy): domain Bacteria; phylum Pseudomonadota; class Gammaproteobacteria; order Xanthomonadales; family Xanthomonadaceae; genus Thermomonas. Next base: position 1,269 of record JBBSTP010000259.1, read on the forward strand.
TCGGCCATCGCGCCCAAGGCGGTGTTGTTCCTGGGCAAATGCGGCGGGCTCAAGCGCAAGAACCAGCTCGGCGACCTGGTGCTGCCAATCGCCGCGATCCGTGGCGAAGGCACCAGCGACGACTATTTGCCGCCCCAAGTGCCGGCGCTGCCGGCGTTCGCAATGCAGCGGGTGATCTCAACCACCATCCGCGACCATGAACTGGACTACTGGACTGGAACCGTCTACACGACCAACCGCCGCGTCTGGGAACACGACGCGGAGTTCAAGGCGAAGCTGCGCGCGATGCGTTGCATGGCGATCGACATGGAGACGGCGACCATCTTCGCTGCAGGTTTCGCCAACCGTATTCCCTGCGGTGCGCTGCTGCTGGTCAGTGACCAGCCGATGGTGCCCGAAGGCGTGAAGACCGAAGCCAGCGATGCGACCGTGTCGGCAAACTTCGTGCAGAACCACATCAAGATCGGGATTGAAGCCTTGCGCTTGATCCGCCGCCACGGCAAGTCGGTGCGCCACCTCAGGTTCGATGAGTGATCGCACCCGCTGACGTCATCGATTTCTGGCGCGAGGCCGGCCCCGGCAAATGGTTCAAGGGCGGCGAGGCGTTCGATGACGCGTGCCGAAAGCGCTTCACCGATGCGCACATGGCAGCGGCCCGTCGCGAGTTCGACGGCTGGATGGACGCGGCGGAAGGCGCGCTCGCCTTGCTGCTATTGCTGGACCAGATCCCGCGCAACATCTTCCGCGACAGCGGGCATGCATTTGCCACCGATGGGCTGGCGCTGCAACACGCGCAGCAAGCGGTGGAGCAGGGCCTGGATGCGCAGATTAAGGAAGACCTGCGCGCTTTCGTCTACCTGCCATTCGAACATTGCGAAGCGCTGGCGATGCAGGACCGCAGCGTCGAACTGATGGCGCCGCTGGGCGGAAGCTCTCTGGGTTATGCCCACGCGCATCGCAATGTGATCGTGCGCTTCGGTCGGTTCCCGCATCGCAACGCCGCGCTTGGCCGAACCAATACGACCGAGGAACAGGATTGGCTGGATGCTGGCGGTGGTTTTTAACTCGTTCTGAGCTGGTCAATAACGCGGGATCGCGGGGTCGAATGCGGACCAGGCGTCGATGCCACCGGTGATGTTGTAGACCTCGCTGAAACCAAGCGCGCGGAAGTGTTCGGCGGCTTGGCTGCTGCGGTTGCCGTGGTGGCACAGGAACGCCAAAGGCGTGGCCCTGTCGATCGCCTCGACCTGCTGCATGCCATCGTCGAAGTGGGCGAACGACAGATCCACCGCCGCCAGCGCGCGCTCCTCTGCAGGGCGTACATCGACGATTACCAATCCGCCGGCATTGACGCGTTCCGCAACCTCGGCCGGACTGATCACGCGCAACTTCGGCGGCGCATTGGGATTGTCGATCACCAGCCCCTTGCCGCGTTCGTCGTCGGCCCAGTCGATGCGCAGGCCGCGTGCGCGCTGCGCGCTGGCCAGGTCGAACTGCACGCGAATGCCGGCCGAGGTGCTGGCGATGGCGGCATCGTCATGCTGGGCCAGCTGCAGGCTCGCGTTGTAGCCGTTGTCGATCTGGATCTGCAGCGCAAAGCCTTCGCCCGCATTGGCGATCGCAGTGCGCAACATCTCGGCGGCAGCAGGGGTGATCTCG
>JBBSTP010000260.1:0-2923 GCA_038235795.1 Lysobacterales bacterium
GCATCGACCGCGCGGTTGAAGCCCTGTTCGGTGACGTTGCGGCTGCCGACCACCGCGACAACGTCGCCGTTGTGCACATCCGTCATCACCAGTCCAGCCTGCAGCGCCGGCCGCGACTTGTGGTCCAGTGATTTCAGGGTGCGCGTCACCGCCCCTTCGGCATAGCCTTGCGCGGCCGGCGACATCCCGGTCATCACCCGCAGCCCGGCGCCGGAGAGTCTGTCAGCCGGGTAATCGCGGGCCAGTTGCTTGCGCACCAGATCGACATAGGCCGGAAAGCGGTTGGCGGCGATGTTGCCGGCGTCCTTGGTGATGCCCAGCGGCGCCTTCTGCGCGCGCTTGAATTCGGCGTCGTCAATGAGCTTGGCCTCATGCATCTTGCCGAGGACGAAATTGCGGCGCTCGGTGGCGCGCTCCGGGTTGCGCCGCGGGTTGTACCAGGACGGACCCTTGACCAGGCCGATCATCATGGCGATTTGTTCGGTGGACAGGTCGCGCAGTTCACGGCCAAACCAGAACTCCGACGCCGCCGCCACGCCGCGGATCGACTGCGCGCCACGCTGGCCCAGGTCGATCTGGTTGAAGTAGGCCTCCAGTATTGTCTGCTTGTCGTAGCGCGCTTCCAGCAGCAGCGAGAACAGGATCTCCTTGATCTTGCGGGTGACCGTCTGCTCCTTGCCGATGCCGAGCAGGCCGCTGCGCGCCAGCTGCTGGGTCAGGGTGCTGGCGCCCTGCTTGTTCTCGCCGCCGGAGCTGACCGTGACCCAGGCCGCACGCACCATCCCGGTCACGTCAACGCCGTGGTGATGGGCGAAATCCTCGTCCTCGACCGCCTGCAGGCCGGTCACCAGCAGTTCGGGGACTTCATCGATCCGAACCAGGCGGCGTTCTTCCTGCTGCTGCCCGTAAAGTGTGGCGATGCGCGCCGGATCCAGGCGGGCGCTGCGCAGCGACTTTTTGCTGCCGACATCGCGCAGGGTCGACACCTTGCTGTCCGACAGCGTGACCTCAAGCTGGGCCGGAGCGATGCGTCCGTCGACGTCGAAATAGCCGCGACTCGAGATCTTCCAGCGACCGCCGTTGCGCGCATAGGTGCCGGCGCGCTTGCCATCGCCGGCGCGGTAGGACGCGGCGTCCAGTTCGGTCTTCAGGGTCCGCGCGTCCAGCTCCAGGCCCTGGCTCAACGTCAGCGGACGCGCATAGACGCGGGTGGGCACCTGCCAGCGCAGCTTGCCGAAGCGCTCGCCGACCTGGTGGTTCAGGTAGAGCATGTACGGGATCAGGAAACCAAGCAGCAACGCGGCGCCGGCCAGTCCCCAGGTCAACAGGCGGCGGCGCCAGGCGACTCCGCTGGTTCCACCGTCGTCGTCTTCGTACAGGTCGTCGTCTTCGTCGTGGATGCGGGGCATGGGCTCGGCGCTGGCGGCCATCGCGCGGGATGCGACAATATGGCAATCGTGATTGCGGCGAGTCTAGCGCAGCGCCCTTGCGCGGCGCGGCCAGCCACGACGTCCAGTCAGCCGGAGTTCCGCCGCATGCCGATCCCTGCCGAAGCGCGCTTCTGGATGTCGCGCGCATGGGGCCTGTGGCGGCGCGGCCTGGCCAGCCTGCGCAGCCGCGGCCTGGCGCCAAGCTGGCAGCGCCTGAAACTGCAATTTCGCCGCCGCCGAGCGGCCACGCGCGTGTTGTACTCGCCTGCAGCCATGCCGTTCCTGCCATTCGCGCTGGCGACCAGTGACACGCCGCGCGCAAGCATCGTCATTCCCGTGCATGGGGCTTTTACGCACACCCTGGCCTGCCTGCGCGCGATCGCCGAGCACGCGCCCGAAGCAGGTATCGAAGTGATCGTGGTTGATGACGCATCGCCCGATGATTCGCGCGCGAAACTTGCGCAGGTCCGTGGCATCCGCCTGCTTGTTCGCGACAGCAACGGCGGTTTCATCGCCGCCTGCAACGATGGTGCGACGCTCGCCCGCGGCGAGTACCTGGTGTTCCTCAACAACGACACCGTGCCGCAACCCGGCTGGCTGGATGCGCTGCTGCGCACGTTCGACGATCACGCCGACGTTGGACTGGTCGGCGCCAGGCTGGTGTATCCGGATGGACGCCTGCAGGAAGCGGGCGGCGTGGTGTTCGCCGATGGCTCTGGCTGGAATTACGGACGCCATGAAGACCCGGCCGATTGCAGGTTCGCGTTTGTGCGCGACACGGATTACGCCAGCGGCGCGGCGATCGCGATTCCGCGCGTGTTGTTCCGGCAGCTTGGCGGTTTCGGTGCGCGCTATGCACCGGCTTATTACGAGGATACGGATCTCGCCTTCGCTGTGCGCGCAGCGGGATTGCGCGTGCTCTATCAGCCGCGGGCCGTCGTGGTGCATGACGAAGGCACCAGCGCGGGCACTGACCTTGGCAGCGGCGTGAAGGCTGCGCAGGTCCGCAACCGGCAGATATTCGCTGACAAGTGGCGCGATGCGCTGAGCAGCCAATTGCCTGCCGGCAGCGTCCCGACTCCCGCACTGCTGCATCGGCGCCAACCGCAGGTGCTCATTATCGATGCACTGACGCCGCAGCCGGATCGCGACTCCGGCTCGCTACGACTGGTCAACCTGATGCGGATGCTGATCGACGATGACGCGCACGTGGTGTTCCTGCCCGCCAACCGGACCGCCGATGGCGCCTACACCGAAGCGCTGCAGCAGCTCGGCGTGGAATGCTGGCACGCCCCGTACGCCGCGCGCGCGCCGGCATGGCTGCGCGAACATGGCCCGCGCTTCGATGTCGTGATGGTGTGCCGGCATTACGTGGCGCGCGAGTTCATGCCGCTGCTGCGCCGGCATGCACCGCAGGCCCGCATCCTGTTCGACACCATCGACCTGCATTACCTGCGCGAGCGCCGCGCCGCCGAATTGTCGGGCGATGCAGC
>JBBSTP010000261.1:0-2903 GCA_038235795.1 Lysobacterales bacterium
CCAGGCCAAGTCGTCCGGGACCTTGAACTGCGCGTAATACGCATCGTCTTCCGAGGCGCTGGCCAAGGCTTCGGCACCCGCTTGCTGGCCGTGGTCGAGCACGATCATGCTTGCGTCGCGTTCGCGCACCTTGTCAGCGGCCGCACGTGGCAGCAGTTCGTGACGGTCGCCAAGGCGGGCGACCACCAGCGCACCGGAGGACAGCATTTTGCGCATGTCTTCATTGACAAGCAGGGTGCGAATGACGCCTTCGGTCGTGAACCGGTATTCGATCTCGCCTGAGCGCGGCACCTTCTTGTCTTCGATGATCTGCCGCGCCTGCGCGGCAAGTTCAGCGACGCACATTTTATGCTTGCGCTCGGCGGCAAGCGCACGATCCCGCTCGGCCTTGTCGGCGCGCGCCCGTTCGGCTTCGCGCTGGATCTCGTTGGGTTCGGCCGGCCGTTTGGCGTGCCGGGCCTTGTTCTGCTCGCGCGCCACCTGCGCCACCTTGGACTTCTTGACCAGGCCCGCCTTGAGCAACTGTTCCTGGAGCGGATTCGGCTTCGCCATGTCCCGGTTTCGCATTGAAGATTTCAGGCCCATCATACCTGCCATCCTCCAAGCACCTGTTCGCCGTACTGCCGATGGAATCTCTCAAATACCTTGTTGGCTATCCTCCGCTCGTGCTGGAGAGGGTGCGCGCGCTGATCGGGCAGGGTCGGCTTGGCACGATGCTGAACGACGCGTATGGCCAGCTGCATACCGTGCGCAGCGACGGCCAACTGTACGAGTACGTGCAGGAGATCAAGGACCGGCACCTGCGCAAATCGGTGCCGCTGGGCAAGGTGATCTACGACAGCAAGCTACAGGTCATGAAGCACGCGCTCGGCACCCACACCACTATTTCCCGGGTGCAGGGCGACAGGCTCAAGACCAGCCGCGAGATTCGCATTGCGACGGTCTTCCGCGATGCGCCCGCCGCGTTCCTGAAGATGATCGTGGTGCATGAACTCGCGCACATCAAGCAAGCCGAGCACGACAAGTCTTTCTACCGGCTGTGCGCGCACATGGAGCCGGACTACCATCAGTTGGAGTTTGATTTGCGCCTCTACCTGACGCATCTGGATGCAGGTTCGCGCTGAGACTGAGCTGGCCTGTTGTGCGAACCTGGGTCGGCTCGTATTGGACAATGAGCGGGGCGTTAATGACGGCCCTTGGAGAAAGGGCCCCAGGATCTATTGCGTTACAGCCGCCAGAGCCATTTCGTATTCTTCATCCACCTCGATCCGCCAGATCTTCGCGGATGAATCCTCGGCTTCAATTCGCGTGGCCCCGGCGTCGTTGAGCTCCTTGCTCTCTCGCACTCCGATCCAGGCTAGACGTTCGCCAACACGTTGCCGGATGGCGGCTGCATGACTGCCGATCCCTCCGGAAAAGACGATGGCATCGATGCCGCCGATTCCGGTCGCCATGGAGACGATACCCTGTGCCACCCGAATCACGAATTGTTCAACCGCCAGCTTGGATGCAGTGTCAGACGCGTCTAGCAACTCGCGCATGTCCCCGCTGATCCCCGATACGCCCACAAGACCACATTCCTGCCACAGCATGTGTTCAATGGCGGCATGTGACAGCTTCATCTGTTGGCCGAGGAACAGCACCACGCCAGGATCCAGAGCCCCTGAGCGGGTCGCCATGGGTAATCCATCGAGCGGTGTCAGTCCCATGCTGGTATCCACGCTGAGACCACGATTGACTGCGCAAAGACTGCAACCGCTGCCCAGATGGGCGAGCACGATGCGTTGACGATCTGCAGCATCGTCCAATTCACGCAGCTTGCGCATTGCCGACTGGAAGGCGATCCCGTGGAACCCGTACCGCTTGATGCCTGCGTCGTGGAGGCGTTGTGGAATTGGTAGACGACGACTCCAATCGGCCAAGGTTTCATGCCAGGTGGTGTCGAATACCGCCACGTGTCGGGCAGTGGGCCAACGTACACGCGATGCTTCGACCAGCCTGAGCGCGGCAGGTTGATGCAACGGTGCCATCGGCGCATAGCCGGAAAGCTCGGCGATCACCTCGTCAACCAGCAGTGCCGGTCCCGTGCGCGATCCTCCATGCACGATCCTGTGGGCGATCACATCGGGCGAAATGGCCTGCGCGGGCAGGGCAGCGGAGACCCGTTCCAATAGCGCGGCCTCGTCCTCGCCACCACCGTCTCCAGCCGGGACGGATAGAACGAGACGGTCGCCCTGCGGGAGCAACTCTCCAGAATCACCATCCGGACGATACACATAGGGCGCCGCCTTGAGCGTCGCCGAGCCGAGGTTGAGTGCAAGTACCTGCTGCGTGGACTTCATGAGTGCGCAGCCGCGCCCCACTTCCAGTTGCGGATTTCCGGCATGTCCTGCCCATGCTGGTTGATGTACTGCCGGTGCTCGACCAGCTTGTCCTTGAGCTGCTGCTTCAGGTAGAGGCCGTGCTCGCCGGCCTGCGGCACCCGGTCGATCACGTCCATCGCCAGGTGAAAGCGATCCATGTCATTCAGTACGGTCATGTCGAATGGCGTGGTGATGGTGCCTTCTTCCTTGTACCCGCGCACATGGAGGTTGCCGTGGTTGGTGCGCCGATAGGTCAGGCGATGGATCAGCCAGGGATAGCCGTGGAATGCAAACACCACTGGCTTGTCGCGGGTGAACATGTCATCGAAGTCACGGTCGCTCATGCCGTGTGGATGCTCGCTCGGCGGCTGCAGCCTCATCAGGTCGACCACGTTCACCACCCGGATCTTCAGCTCAGGCAGGTGCTCGCGCAGCAGCGACACGCTGGCGAGTGTTTCAAGGGTGGGCACGTCGCCGGCGCACGCCATCACGACATCGGGCGAGGCATCCTGGTCGTTGCTGGCCCAGGGCCAGATGCCG
>JBBSTP010000262.1:0-2890 GCA_038235795.1 Lysobacterales bacterium
GACGATGCCGAGCTCGGCTTCAACAAGGTGGCGCGGTACTACTACCCCGGCTGGGGCGAGGGCGGCGCGGTCTTCCATGCCTTCGCCAACCTGCAGAAATTCCAGGCGCTGCCGCCGGCCTATCGTGCCGCGATCGAGACGGCATGCACTGCGGCCAGCACCTGGATGCTGGCGCAATACGACTGGAAGAATGTGGAGGCGCTGTACCGGCTGGTGGCGGAGGGCGTGCAGCTGCGCGCCTTTCCGAACGAGGTGATCGATACGCTGTATCGCTCGACGCAGGAGGTCTTCGCCGAGCTGTCCGCGGCTCACGAATCCCCTTATTTTTCTAATGCTGACTTAGCCGTGCTTCGGGCGGGCTTTGTAGAGGTTTCGGCTCAATCGGGGCTGGAGCATCGAGGTGGGCAAGGCGGGTCAACGGAGCGGGCGTCTGGGCGAAGTGCGGTCGTTCATCGGCGAGTTGTACGGGCCTGACCTGCATGCCAAACGGATCGACGCCCTGGCCGGCGCCACGCTTGGGGTTATGGCGGCGGCATCGCTTGCAGTGGCGATGATCGGCCAGGCCCTGGCCCAGGCGCGCGGCCTGGTGACCAAGCACGCGGTCAAGCAGGTGGACCGACTGCTCAGCAACAACGGCATCGACGTATGGGACAGTTTCGCCCGTTGGGTGCCGCATCAGTTGAGCGGTCGTGGGGACGCCCTGGTGGCGATGGATTGGACGGATTTCGACCATGACGGCCAATCGACGCTGGTGCTGAGCCTGGTCACCGGCCACGGCCGCGCGGCACCGCTACTCTGGCTGACCGTCTGGAAGGAGGAGATTGCGACCCGACGCAACGACTACGAGGACGCCTGCCTGCGCTGCCTGGCTGAACTCGTGCCGCCAGGCTGCCGGCTGACGATCCTGGCCGACCGCGGCTTCGGCGACCAGAAGCTGTTCGCCTTCCTGGACGAGTTGGGCTTCGGCACCGTCATCCGCTTCCGCGGCAACATCCGCGTCGCCGCCGAGGATGGCGAGACGAAGCCGGCGGCCGAATGGGTCGGAAAGGGCGGTCGTGCCCGCAAGCTGCGCCATGCCCGGGTGACGGCGCAGGGCCGCCAGGTGGGCGCCGTGGTGTGCGTCCATGCCAAGGGCATGAAGCAGCCCTGGTGCCTGGCCGCCAGCGACACGGAGGCGACGGCGGCCGTACTGGTCAACCACTACGCCAGGCGCTGGACGATCGAGCCCGCCTTCCGCGACACCAAAGACCTGCGCTTCGGCATGGGGCTGTCCGCCACCCGCATCGGCGAACCCATGCGGCGCGATCGGCTGCTACTGGTCAGCGCCTTCGCCACCGCGCTGCTCACCCTGCTCGGCGCCGTCGGGGAAAGCCTGGGCATGGACCGGATGCTGAAGTCCAATACCAGCAAGACCCGCACCCACTCGCTGTTCCGGCAGGGCTGCATGCTCTACGATCTCATCCCCAACATGCCAGAGCACAGGCTTGCGCCTCTGATGCAGAACTTCGCCGCGGCCGTGTCAAAAGCCGGCATGTTCATCCCGAAACTTGCTGACGCAGAATGAGGGGATGAGGGAGGGCAGCGATGCATGTGCGGCTCATTGATGATGATGCGCTACTCAGCATATACCCAGACTCCCTGGAAATCCGCATTGGTCTTGCCAAACGGCGCGATCCGGATTCTACCGGTCCGATGATACGTCCCGGCTTCCTGGACCCGATATCGCGGCAAGACCTGATCGAGTTGGCGCGTGACGGCGCGGCGGCGCATCGCCTTGCCCGGCGAGCCAATGCGCTGGTGCTGCTGGACGGCGGGAGGAGTTGCGCGGAGGTCGCCGAGGTCCTGCTGCTGGACGACGACACCATCCGCGCTTGGCATCGGCTGTACCAGGACGATGGGATCGAAGGCCTGACGAGCTTCGACCACGGCGGCAGCGCCTGCCGCCTGACCGAGGCGCAGCAGACGCGGCTGCAGGCCTGGGTCAGCGCGACACTGCCGCGCACGACGCGTGAGGTCGGCGCCTGGATCGACCGGCAGTTCGGCATCACCTATGAGGGCCGCTCCGGGCTGATCGCCCTGCTGCACCGGCTTGGCCTCGAGCATCGCACGCCGAAACCGATCTCCCGCAAGCTCGATCCTGCCAAACAGGCCGCCTTCATCGCGGACTACGAGGCACTGCTCAACCACTTGCCGGCTGATGAGAGCGTGCTCTTTGCCGATGCGGTGCACCCGACGCATGCGGTGCGGCCGGTCGGCTGCTGGGCGCCGAAGGACGTCGCCCTGGCCGTGCCGCAGACCAGCGGGCGGCAGCGCCTGAACATCCACGGCGCGATCGATCTCGAGACCGGCCAGACCTGCATGCTGGACGTGCCGACGGTGGACGCCATGAGCACCATCGCTCTGCTGATGGCGATCGAGGCGATGTATCCCGGCAAACGCGTGCTGCACGTCTTCCTCGACAACGCCCGTACCCATCACGCCAAGCTGGTGCAGGCCTGGCTGGCGGAGCCGGGACGCCGGACCAGGCTGCACTTCATCCCGGCCTACTGCCCGCATCTCGATGCGATCGAGCGGCTCTGGGGCTTGATGCACAAGCACACCACCCACAACCGATGTCATGCGACCTTCGCCGATTTCAGTCAGGCGATCCTGACCTTCCTGCGCGACGAGGTGCCGCGGAAATGGCACGTCTACTGCGACGCGGTATCAGACAACTTCCGAATCATTTCGCCGAAGGATTTTCGGGTCCTCGGGTGAGCGGAGTATACCTCGGGCAGTGGCACGGGTGATCCGCAGCAGCGTGTCCGGGCTGATCGTCATGGCGAGGCGTTCAGCCAGCCGTGCTCCGGCTTCTCCGCCAAGCGCCAGGCCAATACAGCGTTGCAGGTCA
>JBBSTP010000263.1:0-2858 GCA_038235795.1 Lysobacterales bacterium
CGTCAAGTCGATCGAAGAACTCAAGACACGCATCTTGCAGGGCATCGAAGAGTTCAACGCATCGCCTGTCGTCCTCCGTTGGAACAAGTTCGACCTCGGCTTGGCTTGATACGTAATGTCATTGATGGAATGAACTACTAGTGCACCGGACCGGCGAGAGTCACCTGCCCGGCCGTGACAGCGACAGGCCGGCGTGGGGTATTGCGTATGCGCACTCGGAGCGCGTCAGTTAACTGCAGCCGGAGGCGTTGATCTGTTGAGTGGTCGCTTCGCTCGCAAGTTAGACCGCCTGTGAGATTCATTCGGCAGTGAAGCCTGTGGTCGGGGCTTAGGGCACTTTGCGATCCGTTTGCTGTGACGATCCCGGCCAGCTCACGACGTGCTTGATCGCCCGCAGAAAGTTTTAGGCAGGCGCTCTTGCAATACTCTATGTACCATCCATATGGATTCCACACGGAGTAATCATGAGCACTGTCCCCATCATCGAACCCAAGTCCCGCGTTGGCGAAACCGAGAAGATGACCATCAATCTCAGTGTCGTCGACTTGGGGCAGATCGACCTCTTGGTGCAGGAGGGTGTTTATTCGAACCGCAGTGACTTGGTGCGAACCGCAGTTCGCAACCAGGTCGCCCTGCATGCCGATGTGCTCAAACAAGCCGTTGCCCGACGGGCGCTGACGCTTGGGCTGCAGGAATGGAGCCGAGCGGATCTCGAGCGGGTGCAGGCCGCCGGCGAGCGGCTGCAGATCCAGGTCGTCGGCCTGGCTCGGATCGCCCGTGACGTCACACCCGAACTGGCCCGCGCCACGATTGAATCGATCTCCGTTCTCGGCGCCTTTCATGCCTCCCCCGAGGTCCGCCGCGCGTTGGCGGACCGAATGCGGTGATCCATTCCTTCTCTTCTCTTCTCTTCCCTTGTCTCTCCTCCTCTCCTTCATCAACCCTTAACCAGCAAACCACCCCGGAAAGCCAGTCATGAACCCAACCTTCGCCACAAAAATGCGTTCCTTCGACACCGCCAGCATCACGGCCACGATCGAGCGTGCGCTCGCTTCTGCGGGCTTGAACACCGACACCGGACCCATGCGGGGCGTTACGGAGACGATCCGGCAAGCGCTTTCGTCAGCGGGCCTGCACCAAACACCCGCAGCAGGCACCGACGCTTTGGTCATTGACGTAGCTGCCCGCGATATGGGCGTTTCAAAGGCAGAACCGGCGCTGCCTGGACCCGCTGCCCATAGCGAGCGGGCCACGCCCGGCGCATTCGTCACACGCCAGTTCCGCAACCAGGCTGGCGCCCGGGCCTACAAGCTTTATGTGCCCGCGGCCAGCCCCAACGCCAGCGAGCCGATGCCGCTGGTCGTGATGCTGCATGGCTGCACGCAATCGCCGGACGACTTCGCTGCCGGCACGCAGATGAACCGACTCGCCGAGCAACAGGGCTTCATCGTCGTGTACCCCGAGCAGGCTGCCAACGCCAACGGTTCCAAGTGCTGGAACTGGTTCCAGGCGCAGGACCAGGTGCGGGACAGCGGGGAGCCCTCGCTGATCGCGGGCATCACGCGCGAGGTTGCCGCGAACTATCCCGTTGACCCCCGCCGGATCTACGTGGCCGGGCTCTCAGCCGGTGCGGCCATGGCCGTGATCCTCGGGGAAACCTATCCGGAGCTGTATGCAGGTGTCGGTGCGCACTCGGGGCTTCCCTATGCGGCCGCACACGACATGCCGTCCGCTTTCGCAGCGATGGCGGGAGGCCGCGGCGGCCTGCCCGATCTGTCGAGCCTGCCGGGCTTGTCGAAGCTGCCCGGGGCTGCTTCCGGTGCGCGCAAGAAGGCGAAGCAGTTCGTGCCGACGATCGTCTTTCACGGGGACCAGGATCACACCGTCGGGCAGGGCAACGGTGCCGAGATCGTCCAGCAGGCGACCAGCGCGCTGGCTCGCGAGGCCGGCGCGCACACCCTGACGCCGAGCACGCAAGACGGCGTGGCACCGGGCGGCCGCGGCTACAGCCGCACGACGTATTCGGACGGGCAAGGTCACGCGCGCATCGAGTCCTGGGTGCTGCACGGCGCCGGCCACGCCTGGGCGGGGGGTGACGCCAGCGGGTCTTACACCGACGCGACGGGGCCGGATGCGTCGGCTGAGATGGTGCGGTTCTTCCTGGGGCAGCCGCCGGCCGGCTCCGCTTGAGTTGAGAGCGGAACGCATGGGTTGCCCGACGTCTGATCACGCCGAAGCTGCTTGCAGCCTCGCGCGCCCGCGCGTACTGTGCTCTACGAATCCGGTCCTCGTAGCATCCACACGGCCGTCACGGTGCGTCTCCGCCCGCCCCTGCTTCCCGCCTGCGCTTGACCTGGTACGGCGTGAGTACGGCCGCCGCGATCATGTCCAGACTCGGCCGCGCGGTGCCCTCCTTGTCGACCCAGGCCTTCGGCGTGACGCTGCCACTCAGGGCCACCGCACAGCCGTCGTCCAGCGCGAGCAGCACGGCTTGCACCGCCTCGTCGAACACGAGCACGTTGACGAACACGGCTTGCTCGTCACCGCCGACGGCGGCTCGGACCTTGGCCACGGTGAACGGCTTGCCGCTCTTGCCGGTGCGTTGTTCCGGTGTGCCGTAGAGCTTGCCTGCGATGAGTGCGTCGATCATGAATCAGGTCTCCTTCTCTCTGCAGGGTGGCTGGGGTGGAAGTGGTCTAGCAGACCGGCGCGTGGCTTGGCTTCATGGTCGGCGCGCTGCCACATCGTTTTCCACCAGCAGCCGTACATAGCGCGTGTACGGAATGCCCTGCGCCTGCGCCTTGAGCTTCAACGCATCGAGCAACTTTTGCGGCAGTCGCATGTTGAGCGCGGCAGAC